>NZ_JBQFYZ010000006.1:0-190613 GCF_056541905.1 Ruegeria sp. AF5 | reverse complement strand
CTCCGGTGCGTCTCAACCGTCTTTCCAGTCCGTCAGGCCAACCTCAGTTGCGCCGGTGAAGGGGGTTCTAAGTATTACTCTCAAAACCCGCAAGCGGAAAATGCACGAAAACAAAAGAAAATGCCGATTTCAAAAATAATTATTTATTTTCAACGCGTTAACTATTCACGATCAGGCGGAAGCGCGCCGGAATCGTCGGAAACACAGATGGGGTTCCGCACTTTATCGCCTTGTTTACAATGTTACTCACAGACTCGCTTCCGAGTCAGGCAGAATCTGCTGTGTTGGACTGGAGTGACAGGCTTGGAATCGGCAACCTAAGGGCAAGAAGAATGACGATAGCTGCCAAATAGATCAGCGGCTCGATCTGAAACCCTTTTGCCAGCATCACATAATGCAGGCCGCCCAGCAAAGCGGCCGGGTACACCAGCCAATGCAGCCTGCGCCAACGCGGCCCCAGTCGGCGCACCGACCAGTTGTTGGATGTTGCCGTCAGAGGCAACAGCAAAAGAAACGCCCCCATTCCAACGGTAATATAAGGACGCTTGAGGATATCCGCCCAAATCTGGCTGGGAAGCTGAACGTCCAGAACCAGCCAGACAAGGAGATGCAGGCTGACATATACAAAAGTCAGCACCCCAATGGCCCGACGGAACTTCATCAGGTTCAAGCCCACAAATCGGCGCAAGGATGTGATGGCCAGCCCGGCAATCAGCAACTGTAAAGCCAGTTCGCCATAGCGGTGTTCCAGCGCCTCAATCGGTTCGATTCCCAAACCGCCAGTCAGGCCAAGATAGAACAGCCAGGGCGCGGGCAGCGCGCCCATCAGATAAACGGCCCATACCGGAATACGCCGGAGTGTCTGATTGATGGCCTGCATGATTCTAGTAATTCCTGGCCAGATCCATACCTTCATAAAGGCTGGCGACCTCTTCTTCATAACCGTTGAACATCAGCGTCGGTTTGCGCGAGGCAAACAGGCCGCCGCCGATTTCACGTTCGGAGGCTTGCGACCAGCGCGGATGATCTACGTTCGGGTTTACATTACTATAAAACCCGTATTCTCGCGAATTGGCCATATTCCAACTGGTGGGCGGCTCTTCTTCAGTAAGCGTGATCCGAACAATCGACTTGATCGATTTGAACCCGTATTTCCACGGCACGACCAGACGCAAAGGCGCGCCGTTCTGATTTGGAATCGGCTTGTCATAGATACCAGTGGCCATGATCGTCAGCGGATGCATCGCCTCGTCCAGGCGCAAACCCTCGCGATAGGGCCATTCCAGAATGGGATAGCGCGTTCCTGGCATCTCATCCGGGCGGTGGGCCGTTTCGAACGCCACGTATTTCGCGCCCTCTTTCACCCCCGCCATGTTCAGAAGATCGACCAGTTCGAACCCGTTCCATGGTACGACCATCGACCAGGCTTCAACGCAACGGAAGCGATAGATGCGTTCTTCGATCGTCATCTCGGACAGGATGTCCTTGAAATCATACTCACCAGGACGATCAACCAGACCGTCAATCTTTACGCTCCAGGGTTCGGTCACCAGCGTATGCGCATATTTCGCCGGGTCATCTTTTCCGGTCCCGAACTCATAATAATTGTTGTAACTCGTGATCTCATCCCAGGTGTTCGGCTCCAGCGCATCCTGCGCCGCAGCTGGTTGGCCCATTGCCGCCACACCAACACCCGCCATCCCGACCATGACCTGCCGCCGGTTCAGGAACGCCGCCCGTGGCGTTACGTCGGCATGTGTCAATGTATTGGTCCAGCGATGCGCCATCTAGGTCTCCGTCGTATTTGTTTGTCATAACAGACTTAGGGTGCTGATAGCACAGACCCATGGAAACAGGCGTCACGTTTGAGCGACGTGATTGTAACGTTCCGAGTGGCGACAGGCCCAGACAGGCGGATTGTGCCGCGCTCTGCCCGCTTTCAGCGGTTGTCGCGACCTGAGCCAACTCTCAGTGCTCGAACATTTCGTTGGGGATATACGGTTCACTCAGAGCTGGCTCTGAACGGAGGACAACAGCCGGGTTGTCTGCCTGCAGTCTTTACAACTGCGGGTCCAAAACTGCACTCTGTCAGACAGGCACCATACGCGATCAACAGTGTGGCGGGCCTGTTTTTGCAGCCTCGTGGCCGCAATGGGAGGACGAAAAATGTGTGATATCTGTGTAATGAACGCTGTAAAAGACAGGATGCTGTCCCGGCGCGGGTTCTTCAAAGCCGCGGCAGCATCGGGTGTTGCGGCTGCCGCAACCGGGGCTATGGCACCGGCCGCACTGGCTGCGGGGCATGGCGGTGTCCAAGACATGACCCACACGCTCAGCCCGGATTTCCCGACCTGGGGCGGAGAGCCGGGTATCTCCGCCGAACAGGCATTCAATTTCGCGGAGCACGGATTCAATCTGTTCAATTTGTCGATCAACGAGCATACGGGCACGCATATAGATGCCCCGCTGCACTTTTCTGCGGATGGTGCATCGGTCGATGAAATCCCGGTCTCAGATCTGGTTGCACCACTTTGCGTGGTCGATATTGCAGCCCGCGCAGCAGAAGACGCCGATACGCGTGTCACCCCGGATGATTTGAGAGCCTGGATAGCCGCCAACGGTGACATCCCCGACGGGGCCTGCGTCGCCATGCACTCAGGATGGGCCGGCAAAACCGCTACGGACGCGTTCCGCAATTTCGACGGCGAAGCGCAGCATTACCCGGGCTTTCACGTTGAAGCTGCGCAGATGCTGATGGAGGAAACTGGGGCGCGGTCAATTGCCGTTGACACCTTGTCACTAGATCACGGCATGTCTGCAGACTTCGCCACCCATTATGCCTGGTTGCCTTCTGGCCGGTTCGGAATCGAATGCCTGGCCAATCTGGATCAGGTACCCGCATCGGGGGCGACTCTTGTTATTGGCGCGCCGAAACACGCGGGCGGCACCGGAGGTCCGGCGCGGATATTTGCGCTGATCTGACTTAACTGACGTACGGCGAAACTGGCCCGCTTTCTTCAGTGGGTCAGTTTCCATCTGCCCATTCCATGAGGGTAGGCACTGAGAGCAAGCCAATGGGCAAGACCAAGTCTGACACCACACGGCGCTATGATACCGCTGCACCAAAATGGCGGGATAAGATGCGTGCCCTTGGTTATTACGATGCGTATCTTGGTTTTCTGTCAGCAAGTCAGCGCGCGACAGAGCAAAACAGTCGGGTTGTTGATATCGGTGCCGGGACGGCCTCGTTTGCAGAAGCCTGGGTTGCTACTCATGGATCATCTGCCGAAGTAACCCTTCTCGAACCCAGTCAAGCCATGTTGAAACACGGTCAAAGCGCGTTACAGGCGCGGGGTATCGAGCCAAGACTTGTGCAGGGCATGTTAGGCTCTGTCGTTCTGGAACCCGCTGATGTGGCACTGGCTGCGCATGTCATCGAACACTGCCCCGATCCGTTGCGCGCACTTGAGCAGATTCACGATTTGATGCACCCTGATGGTCGATTGTATCTGGTGGTGTCCAAGCCGCATTGGTGCAATGCGATTATCTGGCTGCAATGGCGACATCGCACATTCGCCAGAGAAGAGATTCTGGGACTACTGGACAAAGCTGGATTCGAATGTGAAGGCGAGCACTCATTTCCCGCAGGCCCACCGTCCCGGACAAGCCAGGGAATTTTAGCGCGTCGAAGAGCGTAGATTCAGACGAAGAAGACCCGCCAATGCGGCGGGTCTTCCGTTCGTTCCTAAATCAATGCACCACTGCATCATCGGGGCGGGGCCGTTCCGACGTCCCCAACCGGTCACCGATGATCAGACCATCAGTTCCGGCAGTGACCGGAACGACCTCACCATCCTTGATCTCACCGGCCAGCAGCGCTTCGGCAAGCGGGTTCTGCAGGGCGCGTTGAATCACGCGTTTCAGCGGGCGGGCACCGAAGACAGGGTCATAGCCTTCATTGGCCAGCCATTCCTTGGCGCCATCGTCCAGGGCCAGTTCGATTTTGCGGGCCGCCAGGCGTTTTTGCAGACGCGCCATCTGGATATCGACGATGCCATCCATATCGGCCCGCTTGAGGCGGTCAAAGATGATCGTTTCGTCCAGACGGTTCAGGAACTCGGGCCGGAAATGTGCCCGCACCGCATCCATCACGTCACGGCGGGCCTGCCCGCTGTCCGCGCCTTCGGGCAATTGGCTGAGCGCCTGAGAGCCTAGGTTCGACGTCAGAATGATCAGCGTCTGCTTGAAGTCCACGGTGCGGCCCTGACCATCGGTCAGCACACCGTCATCCAGAACCTGCAACAGCACGTTGAACACGTCCGGGTGTGCCTTTTCAACCTCGTCAAACAGCACGACCTGATAGGGCCTGCGCCGCACGGCTTCGGTCAGCACACCGCCTTCGTCATAACCGACATAGCCCGGAGGAGCCCCGATCAGACGGGCAACCGCGTGTTTCTCCATGAACTCGGACATATCGATACGCACCATCGCGTTGTCGTCATCGAACAGGAAATTCGCCACGGCCTTGGTCAGCTCGGTCTTTCCCACGCCGGTCGGCCCGAGGAACAGGAACGATCCCAGCGGGCGGCCTTCGTCATTCAGACCCGCACGCGCACGGCGCACTGCGTTGGCGACAGCAGTCACCGCTGCATCCTGACCGATCACGCGGGAATGCAGAGCGTCTTCCATCCGCAGCAGCTTCTCGCGCTCACCTTCCAGCATTTTCGAGGTCGGGATACCGGTCCAGCGCTCCACGACGGAAGCAATCTGTTCAGGGCGCACCGTTTCCTCGGCCATCATACCATTGCTTTCGGCGTTCTCGGCCTCGGTCAGCTTTTTCTCAAGTTCGGGGATGACGCCGTAAGACAGCTCACCTGCCTTCGCCAGATTGCCTTCACGCTTGGCGATCTCCAGATCAGCCCGCGCTTTGTCGAGCTGTTCCTTCAGGTCACGGGCACCCGCCAGTTTATCGCGTTCGGCCTGCCACTGAGCGGTCATCTCGGCGGATCGTTCCTGCAAATCGGCCAGGTCCTTTTGCAAGGTTTCCAGACGATCTTTCGAGGCCGCGTCATCTTCAAGCTTCAGCGCCTCTTCCTCGATCTGCATCTGCAGGATGTTCCGGTCGAGTTGATCAAGCTCTTCGGGCTTGCTGTCGACCTCCATCCGCAAACGCGATGCGGCCTCGTCGACAAGGTCGATGGCTTTGTCGGGCAGAAAGCGGTCAGTGATATAGCGGTGCGACAGGGTCGCCGCTGAAACAAGCGCTGAATCCGAGATGCGCACACCGTGGTGCAGTTCGTACTTTTCCTTGATGCCGCGCAGGATGCTGATCGTATCTTCGACTGTCGGCTCCTGTACCATTACAGGCTGGAACCGGCGCGCAAGGGCAGCGTCTTTTTCTACGTATTTGCGATACTCATCCAGCGTGGTCGCACCGATACAATGCAACTCGCCCCGGGCAAGCGCAGGCTTGATCAGGTTGGCCGCATCCATTGCACCGTCCGATTTCCCGGCACCGACCAGCGTGTGCATCTCGTCGATGAACAGGATGATTTCACCTGCAGCTTCAGTCACTTCGGTCAGAACGGCCTTGAGGCGTTCTTCGAACTCACCACGGTATTTCGCACCAGCAATCAACGCGCCCATGTCGAGCGCCAGCAGCTTCTTGTCCTTCAGCGATTCCGGCACATCGCCGTTAACGATGCGCAGGGCCATGCCCTCGGCAATCGCGGTCTTACCGACGCCGGGTTCACCGATCAGAACCGGGTTGTTCTTGGTGCGACGCGACAGAACCTGCATCGAGCGGCGGATTTCTTCATCCCGACCGATGATCGGATCAATTTTGCCTTCGGCCGCAGCCTCGGTCAGGTCACGTGCGTATTTCTTGAGCGCGTCATAACCTTCTTCCGCCGACGCGCTGTCAGCGGTGCGACCCTTGCGAATGTCGTTGATCGCCTCATTCAGCTTTTGCGCTGATACGGCTCCGGCGTCCAATGCATCCTTGGCCTTGGACTTCACCATGCACAGCGCCATCAACACGCGTTCGACCGGCACGAAACTGTCGCCCGCCTTTGATGCCAACTTTGCAGCCTCGTCCAGTACTTTGGCGGTCTGGCCGTCCATGTAGATCTGGCTCGCGTCGCCGCTGACCTTGGGGATTTTCCCCATCGCGGTGTCCAGCGCTTCAACCACGCGGTTCGGGGCCCCACCCGCGCGTGTGATCAGGTTGCTGGCCAACCCCTGATCGTCATCCATCAATGCTTTGAGTATGTGAGTGGGCTCCAGCCTCTGGTGCCCCTCGCGCAGCGCAATGGTTTGCGCCGCCTGCACGAATCCCCGTGCCCGCTCGGTGAACTTGTTCAAGTCCATGATATTCTCCTTTTCCAAGCGCCCCGTTTTGACATGCCCGCCTGGCAGCACATGTCGGTCGAAGCCTCACATTCAATCTGGGAAATATCTTCGGTGGTTCAAGAGGCTAAAACACAGAAATCGACCTATTCGCGCTGGATGGTATAGACTGAATAACCACCGGTCTCGGCAACCTGAACGGCACCCAGATCATTTACCAAAGATTGGGCTGCCGCACTTCCCGTCGGGCAAGAGACCAGATCTGCCGTATGGTCCAGGAAATTGCCGGTAAACGCCGTTTCACCAGTGAGTTGACACCAATCACCCTCGGACCTGTAACCGCCAACCAAACGCAAATCGTCATTGGTCGGCACAGGTGCAGCCCCGGTCTCCGGTGTTTCGGGTGGCGTGTCATTACATGCGGCCACTGCAATCAACGCGCCCAGCAGAACCAGATTTTTCATTTTTTGCCCCTTATTTTGAATTCAAGTTTTCAATACAGAGCACGATAACACGAATTGAAGCTGCCTGCGCAGCTTAGCAGATGGACAGAGCGGCCCGAAGCCGATAGGACGCAGACGTTTGCCAAAAAGGAGCGCCCCCCATGTCTGATGACCGCCTGATCGTAGCCCTTGATGTTCCCAACGCTCTGCAAGGGTTGGCCATGGCCGAACGGTTGGGGGATAGCGTTTCATTCTACAAAATCGGGCTGGGTATGCTGACCGGTGGTGGGCTGGCATTGGCCAACGAACTGAAACAAGATCACGGCAAGCGCATCTTCCTGGACATGAAGTTGTTCGACATTGGCAATACAGTTGAGAATGCCGTGCGGGGATTGGCGCAATTCGATCTGGATTTTCTGACCGTGCATGGTGACCCTCATGTGGTGCGCGCCGCCAAAGAAGGTGCTGCGGGTAAAGACCTGAAGATCCTCGCCGTAACCATCCTGACCTCGCTGAACCGCGACGATCTGGACGCAAGTCTTTTGAAACCTGGTGATGTGCAGGATTTGGTTGTCGAACGCGCGGCCAAGGCCTTTGAAGCCGGGGCTGATGGCGTTATCGCCAGCCCGCAAGAGGCCGCCCTGATCCGGGCTCTGCCACAGGCTGAAGGGCGTCTGATCGTAACCCCTGGTGTGCGCCCGGCTGGCGCAGCGCTTGGTGACCAGAAACGTGTAGCATCCCCTGCAAGCGCTATTCAGGATGGCGCTGATCATATCGTTGTCGGCCGCCCGATTTATCAGGCAAAAGACCCAAAAGCCGCTGCTGAGGCCGTTCTTTCCGAACTAAATTCTCTCAAGGTGTGCTAAGACCACTTGGCCTTTTCAGGTGGGTTTTGCGTTGGGTTTTCCGCGCAACAAGTTGACCTTAGGTCACTTTTTGACAAAACCGCGCCAAATCGTCTCTGTGCCAGAAAACACACATTCAAAACCCGAGTTTTCTCGGCACAACCTTCATCCTATCGAAACCAAGGATTTTCAGAGATTCTGAAGGGGAAATACTCCCCAACGAACCGCTTCTTCCTGAGGTTCGTTACTTCCCCCCGCGATGTGCGGGGGGTCTTCTTTCCAAATCACCCCATGTCAGCTGGGCCTTTGATCCAGGATCACAGGTGATATAAAGAACGTCCAAGCCAACTGCGGAACGCATGAGGACGCAGATGCCCGGTCTTTGCCGAGATTGCCTGACCACATTGTCAAACGAACAACGCTGTACTGCCTGTGGCAGTCCGCGGGTAAAGACACACCCGGAACTGTTTGACTTGTCGATTGCCCATATGGATTGTGACGCCTTCTATGCCTCGGTTGAAAAACGTGACAACCCGGAACTGGCGGACAAACCGGTTATCATTGGCGGCGGCAAGCGCGGCGTTGTTTCAACTGCCTGCTACGTTGCCCGTATTCGCGGCGTCCGGTCGGCTATGCCCATGTTCAAGGCCCTGCAACTCTGCCCGGAAGCCGTCGTGATCAAGCCCCGCATGTCCGTCTACGCTGAGGTGTCGCGCGACATCCGCGCGATGATGGATGAATTGACACCCGTGGTCGAACCCCTGTCGCTGGACGAAGCCTTCATGGACCTGTCGGGAACCGAACGTCTGCATGGCGCGCCGCCGGCCGTCATGCTGGCGCGTCTGGTCAAGCGCATGAAGGATGAAATCGGTGTCACCGGCTCTATCGGATTAAGTCACAACAAATTTTTGGCCAAGGTCGCTTCGGATCTCGACAAACCGCGCGGATTTTCAGTGATTGGCAAGGCGGAAACGGCAGAGTTTCTGAATGACAAACCCGTACGGTTGATCTGGGGCATTGGCCCGGCTGCGCAAGAAGCGCTGGACAAGGCAGGGATCAGAACTTTCAGTGATTTGCTGCGTTGGGATCAGGAAGCGCTGACCGCGCGGTTCGGCTCAATGGGATATCGCCTGTGGCACTTGGCTCGGGGTCAGGACAAGCGACGCGTATCGGCGCATGAGCCGATGAAATCCATCAGCAACGAGACGACATTTTTCGAAGATACGTCGAGCCTTGATATTCTGGACGGTCATTTGTGGCGGATGGCCTTGAAAGTGTCGGACCGCGCCAAGGCAAAGGATCTGGCTGGTCGGGTTGTCACGTTGAAACTGAAGAAAGCCAATCACAAGATCCTGACGCGGCGCGTAGCCTTGCGGGATGCGACACAGATTGCCGACCGGATTTACCGCACGGCCCGGGGCCTGTTCGATCAAGTTGGCGATCAGGGGCCATATCGATTGTTGGGCTGTGGTTTGTCCGACCTTTGCCCGGCTGATCAGGCGGATATTTCCGGCGACTTGCTGGATCCGGATGCTGCCCGCAGATCCAAGGCCGAACGGGCCACGGACGAGATTCGCCAGCGGTTCGGGGCCGAAGCAATCATGAAGGGCCGTGCGCTGCGCTGAAGCTACTCCGCCGCCAGACGCTCTGGGCTCGCACCCAGGCTGGAAATCTCGCGAACCACCTGCCTGAGCAGCTTCGAGAACGCCATGAAATTGGCATTGGGCGCGATTTTTTCTTCGTCCATGTACAAAGCGCGATCGATCTCGATCTGTACAGCGTGCTGCTGGCGACCGGGACGACCATAGGTTTGCGTCACATATGCTCCGGCAAAAGGCGCATTGCGTGCCACGTTGAGACCCGCTGCCGCGAAAGCGGCTTCAATGATATCGACGACCTCTGACGACGCGGACGCGCCAAACCGGTCGCCCAGCACGATCTCGGGCCGCCTTCCGCGCGCAGTGCCCGCCATGGCCACCGCCTCGTGCGGCATCGAGTGGCAGTCCACCAGAATTGCCTGTCCGAACATCTCGTGTGATTCGGCCAGCAGGGATTTCAACCGCGCATGATAAGGGCGCCAATAGGTGTCGATGCGCAGCCGCGCTTCGTCCATGGTAAGTTTGCCGCGATAGATTGCCCGACCGTTGGCAACTACGCGGGGAATCACCCCCAGCCCTGACGCGACCCTTGGATTATGCCCGTGCCTGCGGGCACCGCTGATCAAGGCCGGGTCAAGCTCATCCAGGCTGCGGTTCAAATCCAGATAGGCACGCGGCATGGCCGCCTTGATCAAAGGGGCACCGTTTTCCGCCGCGGGCGCGAACAGCTGATCAACAAAGGCGTCTTCTGAGGATCGAATCACGCTCCGGTTCAACACGGACCGGTTCAGAAATGCCTCAGGATACTCCCGCCCGCTGTGTGGCGATGAAAAAACCACGCACGAGGTGCGGTTTTCGGGCATATCCAATACATAGGCTGCGCTTTGCATGATCCCTCCGTGTTCGTAATCAACATAGACCGGAAAAATTGTTCTTCCAAACCCCTTGAACCCTTTTGCGACTCCTTTTATAGACCCCGCTACCGGCGCGGGGATCCGCGCCCCATTTCGTTATGGGGCAAGGCACGCAAAGGGAAAGTGGGCGGTTAGCTCAGCGGTAGAGCACTTCGTTGACATCGAAGGGGTCACAAGTTCGATCCTTGTACCGCCCACCATCGTTTCACTGTTCCGGTTGTCCGGGGCACCCGAGTAACCCAGGCGCTGGCCACGTCCTTGATGAAGGCGCCGCAGATTGGAGACAGACCATGAAGGTCAAGAACTCGCTCCGCTCGCTCAAGAACCGGCACCGCGACTGCCGGATTGTGCGTCGCAAAGGCCGCGTCTACGTGATCAACAAGACGCAGCGCAAGTTCAAAGCGCGTCAGGGCTAAGAACGGCACATCACTGCTTAAAGAAACCGCACCTTCGAGTGCGGTTTTTTTTGTTCCACCCGCGCCTAAAATGTAATCCCTGCATGGATCAGAATGCCAACGACCATAAGAAAGTTCAGAACCATCGAAATCCCGTTGCCGACATAGATTGGAAGCTTTCCAACAACCAAGCCGTAAGCAAACCAAAGCAGGGACAAGGCGGTATATAGCGACCAAGACAACAAGGATTGTCCCGAGGCATGGTGCGAATGCGTCAAATACAGCTTCACGAGCTGTGGCAGTGTGGCAAAAGGACCAACCACGCCAACAAAAACCATGAACCCTTCAAAGCGCGACATCCAATGGCCAAGGTTAGATTTCTCCAATTTTTCAGCCAGTGTTTCGGGCATATCTCACGTTCTTCCTTTAAGTGAATAAGACGGCATGTTCTTTTTCTCGGACAATCTGTCTTGCCAAAATATCCGCTAGAAGCGCTTGGACCAAGTCCCTCGACCACGTTACCACCAACCTTCCCCCCTCGTATGCCTTCAGAGCATCGCATATTGAACGTCACAGCGACCTTTTGACCAAGTAAATCAGTCGGATTTACTTGCATCCCGCCCAGAATCGTATAATTGAGAAAATCAGTCGGATTAATGACCGACCCGAAATTCAATTGTTGAGGCACACAATGCTGAAATCCACGACCTGCCTGGCCGCCGCACTGTCGGCTCTGATCGCAACCTCTGCCGCCGCCGAGGGCGAACTGAACCTCTATTCGTCGCGCCACTATGACACCGACGAACGGCTGTATACCGACTTTGAAGACGCAACCGGCATCAAGATCAACAGGATCGAAGGCAAAGCGGATGAACTGATTGCCCGGATGGAAGCGGAAGGCGCGAACTCACCTGCCGACGTGATGCTGACCGTGGACACGTCGCGTCTGGCGCGGGCCAAGAATGCAGGTGTCCTGCAATCAATCGACAGCGCTACACTGGAAGAGCGCATTCCAGCCAATCTGCAGGACAGCGACAATCAGTGGTTTGGTTTCTCGCAACGCGGTCGGATCATCTTTTTCGACAAGGAAAACGTGACCAACCCGCCGGCCACCTACGCTGATCTGGCAAAACCGGAATACAAGGGAATGGTCTGTATCCGGTCTTCGACCAACACCTACAACCAGACCCTGCTGGCATCGATCATCACACATGAAGGCACTGAGGCCGCCAAGTCCTGGGCCGAGGGTGTTGTCGCCAACATGGCGCGTGACCCGCAGGGCGGTGACACCGACCAGTTGCGCGGCATCGTTTCGGGCGAGTGTGACATCGCGGTTTCGAACACCTACTATTTCGCCCGTTCCATTCGCACAGACGTCAAAGGCTTGTCCGCAGACCGCGACGTGATCGGCTGGGTCTTTCCGAACCAGGACAGCTATGGCGCGCATATGAATCTATCCGGTGGTGGGGTCGCCGCGCACGCACCCAACAAGGAAAACGCGATCCTGTTCCTTGAATATCTGGCCAGCGATCAGGCGCAGAAATACTTCTCGGCGGGAAATGACGAGTTCCCGGCAGTTCCAAATGTCGAACTGGCCGAGTCGGTCAAGGCGCTGGGTGAATTCAAGGCAGACGACGTGAACCTTTCAGACGTTGCAAAGAACATCCCCGAAGCGCAGAAGATCTTTAACGAAGTTGGCTGGAAGTAATCCTTCTTGGCTCTGACTTCTTGAATAGGATGCGGATTGTCCGCATCCTTTTTCGTTGATATGTGATGTTTATTTGTATATTTTCTCGTATATAAGAAAATTTTTCAATATGATGTAATGCCTGACACCCTGTCAAACCGCCTCGCCAATCGCCTGAGCGAACTGCGCCGCGGGCGTGGTTGGTCTTTGGATTACCTTGCCGAACACAGCAGGATCAGCCGCGCCACCTTGTCCCGTATGGAAAAAGGGGATGTCAGCCCAACAGCCGACAATCTAGGCCGTCTGTGCGCTGTATACGATCTGCCGATCTCACGCCTGCTGATGATGGTTGAAGACAGCTTTGACCCCAAGGTTCCATTCGAACGCCAGACCGAGTGGCGCGACCCCGAAACCGGCTTCACCCGCCGTGCTGTTTCACCACTTGCAAATGGATTGAACGCCGAGGTTCTGGAATGCCACCTGCCCCGGGACACGGTCATTACCTACGAAGTGCCACCTAAATCGGGGCAAGAGCATCATCTGATCTTAATGGACGGCGCGCTTACTCTGACGGTTGATGGAACTCCCCACGCGCTGAACGCCGGGGATTGCCTGCGCTACCATCTGTCGGGACCGACCCGGTTTGAAACAGGGGCGTCGCGTGGCGCACGTTACCTGCTGGTGCTTATATGATCACGCGCCTGACCGAGAACGATTTTGACACGGCACTGGATGACCTGGCTGGAATCTTGCATGCCTGTGTTCATGATGGGGCCAGCATAGGTTACATACTTCCGTTTACCCTGAACGATGCGCGTGCGTACTGGCAACAAAACGTACAGCCCGGTCTCAGGTCAGGTAAGCTGGACTTGTTCGTTTCGCATAACGGTCCCCGCATTACAGGCACCGTTCAATTGATCCCGGCGGCAATGCCCAACCAACCCCACCGCGCCGATGTGGCGAAACTTCTGGTCCATCCCAACGCCAGACGGCGGGGGTTAGGCCGATCCCTGATGAACGCGCTTGTTCTTCGGGCGCGAGAGGTGGGGCGCACGATGCTCGTACTTGATACGCGCAGCACCGATCCCTCGCGGCTGCTTTATCAAAGCCTCGGGTTTCAGATCGCGGGGGAAATACCGAATTACTGCCGGAACCCATTTGAACAAAAATTCGAGCCCACAACCTTTATGTACAAAAACCTTGACGCTTGAAAAGACGCAGCCCCTGCTACTCGGCGGCGGTTACCTTTTCGGGAAACTTGTTCGGCAACAGCCCGAGGCGGCGCGCACGACGAACATCTGCCAGCAGGTCCCGTTCGGCGGCCTCAAACAACTCTTCAGGGTCATCCAGAACAAAATACCCCATCTGATGCATATCGATCCGGTAGGGTGTTCGCAGAATCGTCAGAACGTCAAACGGGTCACGATCGGGTATGTCGCTGGTCACGGCATAGACCAGTTCTGTCGGCGACGACGCCAACCCTGAACCCAGCGCCTTGATCTGGCCGTTCTGGCGGCGCAGGCCAAACTCGATCGAAAACCAGTAGAGCCTGATCAACCAGGCATAATCCGCGTCATCTGCCTGCTTTCCGGCTAGCCCGATGGCGTGGCTGAACGCGGCAAAACGTGGATCACTTAACAACGGTGTATGTCCGAATATCTCATGAAAGATATCCGGCTCTTCGATATAGTCGAAATCTTCCCGGGAGCGGATGAAAGAGGCGGCCGGAAAAACCCGATCCGCCAGCATCCCGAAAAATGTCTTGAACCCAATCAGCGCCGGAACCGGCTGCACCCGCCAGCCGGTCAGGTCCAGCAACCGTTTCGAAATTTCCGCACAAGATGGCACTTTGGTCTTCGGCAGATCCAGCCGCGCCAAACCGCTTAGGTATTCCGGTGCCATATAGCGCCGAACATTTTCTTCCTGTGCCGCGTAAAGATCAGCCCAGACCGCATTTTCTTCGTCTGTGTAGGTAATGTGGCCATGTTCATCCGCCAGTTTGGCGACATATTTCGTCGATTTGGGCATCAGCATCCTCCTGCATGAGATCAGGATACCTCAACTCACATGGAGAATTTGTTTTGATATTCTACCTATCGTCCGTATTATGAATGGGACATTCCAAAATATTGCTATTTTCGGGCCAAATGCTTCACCCAGCCGACATCGATATTTTGCGAGAGCTTCAGGCCAGCGGGCGTCTGTCAATGCAGGAGCTTGCCGACCGGACCGGGTTATCGGCGTCGCAATGCTGGCGCCGCGTCCGTGACCTTGAATCGTCCGGGGTGGTTTCAGGGTATCGCGCGCAGGTCTCTGCCAAGGCTGTAGGCTTGAATGCCATCGCCTATGTCCACGTTGCACTGAAAGACCATCAGGAAAACAGCATCTCGGCGTTTCTTCGTCTGGTCGAGACCGAGCCGCAAATCGTCGAGTGCGCCTCGATCACCGGGGATCACGACTTTATCCTGAAGGTTTACGCCAAAACCCCCGAGGATCTTGAAGTCTTTATCATGCAGCGCCTGTTGAAATCAGGGCTGGTCCGCGACACCCGCAGCAACTTTGTGCTTCGCCAGACCAAGACCCGCGGCCCTTTACCCATTCTTTGACAGGGTCCGACGAAACGGAACCTGAGCGGATGTGTCAGGTGCATAACCCATCCTTGCTAAGACGAGGTGTCGAAAGGCTGGGAGTGTCATTCAGTTGGAAAAGCCCGGCCACCGCTTATTGGCGGCCGGGCTTACAAGGTTCAAAACGTCTTCAGAAGTGAGCCGATTTCGCGGTCGCGGGTTTTTCCATCGGCGGTGCAAACTTGGTCAAGTCGATCCCCTTTACCGCCGACTTGTATTCCTCGGCGGTTGGGGTCCGGCCCAATATGGCCGAGAGCACGACAACCGGTGTCGACGCCAGCAGGGACTCACCCTTTTTCTCATCCGAGTCTTCAACAACACGACCCTGGAACAGGCGCGTGGATGTCGCCAGAACGGTATCGCCTTTTGCAGCCTTTTCTTGGTTCCCCATGCAAAGGTTACAGCCGGGCCGCTCAAGGTACAGGATATTTTCGTATTCCGTGCGTGCCTTGTTTTTCGGAAACAGATCGTCGAATTCAAAGCCCGAGTATTTCTGAAGAATGCTCCACTCGCCTTCTTCTTTCAGCTCATCGATGATGTTGTAGGTCGGTGCTGCGACAACCAGCGGGGCCTTGAATTCGACAGTGCCCTGTTCCTCTTCAAGGTTCTTAAGCATCTGCGAGACGATAATCAGATCGCCTTTGTGCACCATGCACGACCCGACAAAGCCCAGATCGACCTTCTTTTCACCCTTGTAGTAGGAAACCGGGCGGATAGTGTCGTGGGTGTAACGCTTTGATACGTCAGCGTTGTTCACATCCGGGTCGGCTATCATCGGTTCGTCGATCTCATCCAGATCAACGACGAGCTCGGCAAAATACTTGGCGTTTTCATCGGGTTTCAGGGCCGGCTTTTCACCCGACCTGATCTCCGCTATCCGCGCATTCGCCTTGTCGATCAGACCTTGCAGCGTCTGGGCTTCGTTTTCCATACCCTTGTCGATCATGATCTGGATGCGGCCTTTGGCGATTTCCAGAGATTCAATCAGCGTGTCATCTTCGGAAATACAGATCGACGCCTTGGCCTTCATCTCGGCCGTCCAGTCGGTAAAGGTAAACGCCTGATCCGCCAGCAAGGTGCCGATATGAACTTCGATGATCCGGCCCTGGAAGACATTGTCACCGAATGTCTTTAACATCTGCGACTGGGTGGCGTGAACCACATCGCGGAAATCCATATGGCCTGCCATCTGGCCTTTGAAGGTCACCTTAACCGATTCAGGGATCGGCATCGTGGCTTCACCGGTGGCCAGCGCCAGCGCAACGGTGCCCGAATCCGCGCCAAACGCTACGCCCTTGGACATGCGGGTGTGCGAGTCGCCGCCAATGATGATGGCCCAGTCGTCCACGGTGATGTCGTTCAGCACCTTGTGGATTACGTCTGTCATCGAATGGTAAACACCCTTGGGATCACGCGCAGTGATCAGGCCAAAGTTGTTCATGAATTTCATCAGTTTAGGAATGTTCGCCTGCGCCTTTGCGTCCCAAACCGACGCTGTGTGGCACCCGGACTGATATGCGCCATCAACGATGGGCGAGATCACGGTCGCCGCCATAGCTTCCAGCTCCTGCGCGGTCATCAGGCCAGTGGTGTCTTGCGACCCAACGATATTGACCTTAACCCGAGCATCCGAACCCGCGTGCAGAACCTTTCCGTCAGCCACGCCAACCGCGTTTTTGTTGAAGATCTTCTCGACAGCTGTCAGGCCCTGACCCTCGTGCGAGATTTCCTTGGACGGAGCAAATGCAGATTCCAGCGCAACGCCAAGGGTTTCTGCCGCAAATGTCTGCAGCTTCTTCCCAAAGACAATCGCGTAAGAGCCGCCAGCCTTGATGAATTCGACCTTTTGCGGCGTGAAGGACGACGATACATCGACAAGCTCTTTATCGCCTGCTTCGTTGTAAAGCTTCTTGTCCTTTGTGTTGATGGTCAGAACGGTTCCGGTTTCGACCGAGTATTTCTGTTCAAGGACAGGACTTTCGTCGTTGTTCAGAATCGGGTTGCCGTCGTCATCCAGCTTTTTGACCCAGTTCTTCAGGTCAATGCCGATACCTCCGGTCACGCCAACGGTGGTCAGAAAGATCGGTGAGATTCCGTTTGTTCCCGCGACAACTGGTGCGATGTTCACAAAGGGAACATAAGGGCTGGCTTGCGTTCCGGTCCACAAGGCGACGTTGTTGACGCCGGACATGCGCGACGACCCGACGCCCATGGTCCCTTTTTCGGCGACCAGCATGACACGTTTGTCCGGGTGTTGTTTCTGCAAATCCTGAATCTCGGCCTGTGCCGCCGGTGTGATCATGCATTTGCCATGCAGTTCCCGATCCGCACGAGAATGCGCCTGATTACCGGGCGACAGAAGGTCGGTGGAAATGTCTCCTTCGGCCGCGACATAGGTCACAACCTTGATTTCCTCTTCAATGTCAGGCAGCCGGGTAAAGAACTCGGCCTTGGCATAGCTTTCCAGAATGTCCTTTGCGATCGCGTTTCCGGCCTCAAAAGCAGACTTGAGGCGCTGGGTATCCGCATCGTACAGGAACACCTGCGTTTTCAGCACCTCTGCCGCCTGATTTGCGATCGACGCATCATCGCCCAGCGCCAGATCCAGCAGAACCTCGACCGAGGGGCCGCCTTTCATATGTGACAGCAGCTCGAACGCGAAGGCCTGCGAGATTTCTTCGACCGAGGCTTCACCCAATATGATCTCTTTCAGGAACTGTGCCTTTTCACCAGCTGCGCTGGTTGTCCCCGGCAGCGTGTTATAGATGAAATAGGTCAAAGACTCGGCGCGGTGAACGTTTTCAACATCCTTGATTTGCTCGATGATTTCCTGAAGCAGCACACCGTCTTCAATGGGTTTGGGGTGCAAACCTTGCTCTTTGCGCGTCTCAATCTCGTTCAGGTATTCTGTATATAGGCTCATGACGGTTCCGACCATTTAGCTGGTGCGCTGGCGGGTAACAAACCAGCGCCTTAATTTTGTATGCCGCGGTATACTAAATGCCTACAACTTGCAAGACACTCTCCTGCGACCCTGTGTCCTGATCGAGGATGTATTTGTCGAAATACTTGCCAGTCAGGCGTGATCTGTCTGTCGCGGCCAACAGGTTTTTGCACCCTGGCACGCTAGCTTCCAGATGCGGAAATCAGTTCCTTGGCCAGCGGCAAGGATGAGTAACCCAGCCGGGACGGCGTCAATCCCAATCGCACAATCACCATATCATGAGAGGGGAAAATACCGATGGACTGACCATCATGCCCCTGCAACCAGACGGCATCTTCAAAAGGTGGCAAATCTCCGGGTGCTTCCAGCCAAAGGTGGCCCTTGGCGTATTTGCCATCCGAAGCATCAACCGGCTCGAACATCCAGTTCACATAACCTTCTGGTAATATCCGAGAGCCCTTCCAAACCCCTTTTTGCAGCAAAAGCTGCCCGTACCGGGCCCAGTCACGCGCCGTCGCATATATATAACTGGACCCGATGAAGGTATCGCTGACATCCGTCTCGATAACCGCCGATGTCATGCCAATCGGCGCAAATAGCGCGTTGTGCGGATAGCTCAGCCCACCGTCGCCCAACTTGTCCTGCCAAACCCGAGACAGCATCGTGGACGTGTCCGAGGAATAGTTGAAGTCCGTTCCAATACTGGATTCAGCAACGCGCCCGGCAGCAAATTCGGCCATACCGTCACGAAGATACAGCATGCGTGTTACGTCTGAAACGTCGCCGTATTCTTCATCCCATTGCAGCCCGCTTGTCATCGCCAGCATATCAGCCACGGTAATGTTGCGCCTTGCGTCGTCGGCCCAATCGGGAAAGCTGTCGACAAACGTATCTGACAATCTCATTTGACCCGCTTCAATCAAGGTGCCGATCAATCCGGCCGTAACTGTCTTGGTCATGGACCAGCCCAGTAACGGGGTATCCGCATCAAACCCAGCTGCGTACCGTTCAGCAATGATGCGCCCGTTTCGAACCACCACAACTGCGCGAAATCCTTCGCCCACCAAACTGTCATTCGACAGTACAATCTGAAGCTTCGGGTCTTGGGACAAGGCAACGTCATTCCCGTTTGGCCATAGTCCTGCTGGCAGCGGATCAGGCGCGGAAAGTGTCTGGTTGCTCAGATCAGCCTCATGAACATTTGTGCAGCCAAGCCCCTGACGAAACTGCGATGTCGCGGGTGCAAAAAACCGGAAGATCCGCGCTTTCACAGTCTGCGCTTCCCGATCCACCTCTATTGAGATTTGCCCCAGCAGAGGGTGGCCGGGTGCTTGCACGTCCACAGCCAGAACTTCGTCAGGATCCCGTCCAGCAATGAAAACGTTCGAACAGACAATCTTGGCAGAGTAGTTGGTTCCAACCTTCAAAAGATCCGGGGGTGCGAACCAAAGGTAGCCAATCAAAGCTACCCCGCCCAGAACCACCGCACTGCCGGTCATTTTTAGTACTTTGCTGAACATCCGCCGCAACCATTCCTGCCGCTACCTCGCCCGGCAAAGGTTAGAAGCAACCGAGCAGGCTTTACCACAGTTTCGTTACGTCGACTGATAGGTCAGAGCCCGCACGTTGAAGCATGGCCAGTGCCATCCAAGATGCACATCGCTCGATCAGCAATTGCACAGATTGACTTCAGCCCCAAACAGGTAGCACGTCGGTCTTTACACCGTGTAGGCGTGCGCATAACGCTGCGTTCCAGTCATTGATTTCATTCATGAAATTCAAGTGTGCTCGCCCATAACTGTGCGCGACGTTTGCGTATAATTTTGCATGATTTGCCCATAACTTTGCGCTTTTCAAGAAACCTACTCAAGTTATGGTTTATGCCGTGCGATTTGGTCAACTTTGAAGCGCTGTTGCTCAATCAAAAGTGCATTCTGGCTGGCAAAGTTCAACCTTTATCCGAAGATAGGATACTCATTCGCGCGTTGCGGAAAATCGCAGAGTTGAAACCCGGCGGCAGTAAAAATACTCGGTGGAAGACCTTGCGATGTAATATGCTTGCTCATTCTATCGACGAACGCCTGATCTTAACCAGAGGGCGAGACTTGAAAGCGGTTGTGGTTAGCATTGGATGAATCCAATCTCGCTAATGGACTTACAGTTTCTGGAGTGAACCGATGGACATAGTCCGACTGTCCGAACGCTTTATGGGCATGAAAGACGAGGTTTGGTTGCGACATACAAATCCTTGGTCTGTCTGGACTTGCGTACTTACGCCGTTGCCCCTTTTGGCGTTGGCGATCTGGAGTCGCGCGTGGATTAGCGGCTGGGCATGGGTTGCTGTTGGCCTGGTTCTGGTCTGGGTCTGGATCAATCCGCGTACGTTTTCACAACCCAAGACTTTTGACAGCTGGTCAGCGCGAGGTGTATTGGGGGAGCGTGTCTGGCTGCGGCACCAAGACAAGATTGCGGCGCATCATATTCGAGTAACCAAAACACTTGCTTATATCAGCGGGTTGGGTCTTCTGCCGTTTGCGTACGGCCTCTGGGTGTTCGACTTGGGATTCACGTGCTTCGGCATAGTTGTGATCTCAGGTGGCAAGATGTGGTTTGTTGACCGAATGGCGTGGATCTGGAGCGACTTTCTGCGTGATGGTGGGTCGTTGGAAGACCTGGCAGTTGGGACCTAGCCGAGAAACCTGGCTTGCCCAAAGTACCAGCGGAAGCCTTCACGACCGAGATGAGGGTCGCCTGCGGCGCTTTCCACGGGATCGCGGTAGATGCGAAGAGAACTTTGGTTACTCGTTAAATTTCGGATATATGAACCCGTTCACCGGGTAGAAACTACCATACCGGCCCGGATGGGTTTCGACCCGGACCAGCGTCCAATCATTGTTTTTGGATACATCCCTGACACCCATCTTCAGTGAGACCTTGTTGCGGTGCCAGTTGGCGTGGTTCACGACGACTTCCCGCGCAGATACAACATCGGACACGACAGCTACATGGCCGAGGGGCATTCCGCGAGTTGCCCGAAACGACATAACCGAACCGACAGCAGGCTCATTGCCCCGCGCAAAACCATTGCGCGCCTTACCCCACCAATCCTTGGCATTGCCGCGAATTTCTATACCACTGAGGTTACGTGCGTAGGGTACGCACCACACCCTTTGCCCCAAAGCCTGCTTTTTAGAGACCTCTTGCAGCGTCATAAACTGACGTTCCGGATCGAGATCCGGGTCGTTTGGGCTCTGTGCGCAGGCAGAGACAAGAGTTAAAAACCCCAACGCAACCACAGCGCGTTTGGTTGTGGTTAGAAACGGCCAAATGCCACTCGTTTTTCGGGTACTGTATTGCAAGAAACCTCAACGCCGGTTTGGGTGGTCGCGGAGTTTTACGGCGATCTTGCGGGCTATGAAAAGAGACCAGTCAGTTCTCCGGCAGGAAAATGCCGGTTGCCTACGCCGCTTTTGGGGCCAATGAGCGTTTCGACGTTTGAGCACCTGAAACTACGGGGGGCCGGGCCAGATCCACAGAGTTCATGACACTCGGTCAAATATTAGGTTACTTGCTCGTTCGGACACGCGTTGCTGAAAGCCGATCAGTTCGTGTACGCTGCTTGAGACCGGATCAAACACCCATTCTTGATCAAAGAGACTCTCTAAGCGCTGCGACATGAATGTCCGATCCACAACCAGAGAATTGAAGCGATTACCTTTTGTTCTTTGCGAGTAAATCATCTCTGAAACTTGCTCGGGCAAACTCGCCATGATGAAATCGGAAACAACAAGAACATCTGCTTTTTCATAGGCCTCTTTCTCCATCACCTCTAATGAGTGAAGGAGTGCAGGAGCGACATCTGTTCCTCCGAGAAAGGACATATTCAAGAAATTCATCAACCGGTCCAAACTAAACCCGTTTGACATGTCCAGAACATCAATTTCTGTCGAGAAGTTGATTATGTAACATGGACGCTTTTGCTCTTTTGCCTTGCTAGCCATGAACAAGGCAATAGCCTTGGCAATTGCCTCCGGCGTACCGGACATGGACCCGCTAGTGTCCACGCAAATGATCATCGGTCCCAGCTGTTCCTTTTCAGTCACCTGGCGATCCTGCTCTGTTTCAACCGTTTGGACACTTGTTTGAATACCCTGCATATCAAAGCACATCAGGCGCGCTTCAAGGTACTTGATATCGAACAGCAATTCAGTTTCTGGATCGGCAAGGAGTGCTAATTCACTGGGCAAGGCGTGCTCCAGGTCGCGACCCAGCCGCACGCCGACGATTTCTTCTTTCGAGTTTATGTCTGGTTGCTGCACTTCCATCGACATTGAGACTCTGGCGCGTTCTATCCGCTCGGAAGCCTCCAGTTGACGAATTTTGCCCAATAGGTCGCAAAGTGATCGAACGCCCTCATCTTCAGCAAGATATTGCGCCCAGCTACGAAACCTCTCGATGTCTTGCGGAGATAGACTCCCAGCCGACAGATCGAACAATATCCCACTGTCCAGACCAAGCACTACAAGCGAGGTCTTCAACCTTTGGAGCAAATCAAGAAGTTCAGCAATATCTCGGATCAACTCTGAGCGCAGTTCTTCTATTCTTGCAAATTCCCATTCACTGCGCGCCTTATCGAGCGTTTTTTGCCACTCAAATGTCAACTGCTGAGGAGAAACGAGCTGTTGTCTGAGAGCTTCCTCCAAAGCGCCCTTTGGTTTTCTTTGCGTGTAAAGCAATTTCCAGTATGCAGCGTTCCTGGGCTGACCAACGGCCTCGCACAGTTCCAGATAATCCCGCACCGCGGCTTTACGCACGGATTTGAGTTTTCGCTTCTTTGATGGCAGTTGTCTCCATTCCTCGAAAGCGCGTTCGTGATCGTCGAATGGCGACTCCGCTTCCACGATGTCGCCCGCTTCTTGTTTCCAGAACCTGACTTTATCCTGAACATGGGTCTTGATGCTTTGCGCATCCTCCAGAATATCAGAGTAGCGCTTCAACGCAGACCAGATATCGCCCGCCTCTTCGAGGACCGCATTCACTCGCATAGAGCTTCGAGCCTTTGGCAGTCTGCAATCCGCTGTTCGATACTCTCGATTTGAGCGCGAATTCCAGACAACGCGATTTGGGATTTTGCCTTGGGGACAAACGGAGAGGCCAATTCCGCCTCGTACCCTTCAAACCGCTTCTTCACATCCAGAAGAGCGGTTTTGTAAGCTTTTCTAAGTTCAGCACCGCTTGCCTTGAGGTCTTTAATAAGCCGAGCGTTCACGTCGCCTTTCTTTTCCCCTTTGTGAAAAAGGACACGCGGAGAGAACGTTGTGGGTTCGATATTATGACCGTAGCTGCCTTGGATAAAGTAGTGTTCATACTCTAACTTACATGTCCCCTGCCCATCAAAGTCACACGCCACCTCAGATAGCTTGTTGCCGCTCGCATCCACCGGGTGAAACTCACCTTTACTCTTCATCTTGCTCAGGGGGATATAAAAGGTCCTATTTTCTCGACCGTATGCACCGCGATTTCGCGCTATGACCTTAAAGTACTCTTTCCCATTTTTGAGCTCCGTGTCATAGACATCTTCGGTATGGTACAGTTCCGTTCCAATTTCTTTGTCCAAGCTGTCCTTTTGCCGATCCAAGTCAGCAAAATTGAACCCGCTATCAAAGCCGGATTCCTTGATCGCCTTGGCGACGATATCCATGACTTCATCGCGGTTATCCTCATGCGTCCAAAGGCAATGTTGCAGTAGTATCGCGTCGCTATGGTTCGTTTCCGTGCGGTCATTGAAGAACGCGGCCGCTTTCATCAGCGTTGCAGCCCGCTGCCATCTGCGATCTGAAACATAGACTTTCAGCTCATCGTAGCGCTTAGCCAGTTCGGTGCGTATCAGACCAATGATGATAAAGGTCTCTTTGGACAGAGACACATCGTGAATGCGATTGTGCCAATCGGCCCATTCGTCCGTTGTGATGGCCACGTCCTCGGGAACGTCGACTTCTGCCTCGGTCGGTTTGCTGTTCAAAAGGCATTCGAAATGACCAGAGTCTTCAATAGGCCCCACCAACAGTCGGACAATGAACCGATCAAAAAGTGCCTCCAGTCCTTGATTAGGCTCGGGCGTTTCGTTGGATGCAGCGATCAACGCCTTTAGAGGGGCTGCCTCGATCTTCGTGCCATTTCTGAATATTCGTTCATTAACAAGCGTAAGAAGTGTATTCAGGATTGCCGGGCTGGATTTCCAGATTTCGTCGAGGAAAGCGAATTCGGCAGTGGGCAGATAGTTTTCCGTTTTGCGCGTGTATTTGTCTGCCTTGAGATCCTTGATGGAAACGGGGCCAAAAACTTCTTCCGGTGTGCTGAACCTGTTCATGAGGTATTCGAAATACTCAGGGCTCTCGAACGCGCTCGCAATTCGGCGGGATATCAGGCTTTTTGCAGTGCCTGGAGGACCGTAGAGAAAGATGTTCTGGCCACACATAGCCCCCAATAAAGCAACCGAGACAATTTCTTCGCGCTCGAACATGCCGTCGCACAGCACATCGATTAAAGACCGCACGCGCTCTTGGTGCCCGCTTTGGGCGAGCCGACCCTCTCTAACTATTGGGGGCTCTCGACTTTCTGCCTCAGTGTTTTGCTTCGAAACGGGTATTCCGGATGGTGTCGAAACTTCTTTGTTCAATTCCTGATTCCTTATTGCATTGAAAGTGCGGTTATCTTTTCTCTGCCGCCCCACCAGAGCTGGGTGCTTTAGACCAATCAGATACCCAGCTTTCGAAAGGCAGCCTCAACTTCGGGTTTCAGTTCCCATGTAGCGTTGTTGTTGTCGAAGTTTGCGAGGATACCACTGTAGAAGCTGGCATCACGAATGTCTGAAGCGTCCGCCGGCCACAAATCTGCTTCCCGGTTTTTGCACATTGTCCCAAAATGTAGATGCCAGGTTTGTGCGTCCCAACCAAGCGCCCTGCTGAGCTCGGTCGAAGTCGATCCAGGGCGGTTCATCAGGGCACGAATTAGTCCTACTTCAGTTTCGGTGGGTGGAGTGCGCGTGAAAGCTTGAATAACCCTATCAACCGGTTTCATTCCTGACAGTTTTTGGTTTTGAGCCCTTCGCTCCTCCTCCTCTAATCCATTGAGGGCCGCAATCAGTTGCTTCGCGGCATCCCGTTGCAATTCGGTGCCGTCTTTGATTAGCTTTTCAGCGTTTCGGAGCATGGTTTGACGCTGAGAAATACTCTTTTGCGGCAAACTATGGATGATCTTTTCAGTTTCCATTAAGTTTCCATAAAATCAGGTAGTTTTCTTGGATGGCGATCCAGACCTCGGGCATGTATCTGGCGGTTTGCCGGCAAAAATTCAGAACAGTAGCAATTCGAGACTCTTCCAACGCGCGCTGAGATTACTCACCTTCAAAGCTGATACCCTCTTCTTTGAGCAGGGACTTTACTTTGTTCAGGAAACTTTCAGTGCCACCCTCAGAGAAAAGTTCTGCCAACCTACCTTCGACATACATGCAGCGGCATCCTCCCAGAGGATGGTCGTACCACTGATCAGCTACTTCCTCCCATTCGTCGTCAGCCCACAAAGCCGCAAAATTATGCTCTGCGTTCTCTGTTGCGCGATAGGCATACAGCCAGATGACACTATCCGTTTCCTCCACGCCGGGCAGCTTGGATGGATCGGGGCCCTGAAAGCCGGGACCACTTGGGTTTTCATCGCTGTCGAACTTGTCATCTGTCCTAATGGCATATCCAATGAACCAGTCGCCTTGCTCCAAGGTTTTTTTGTTTTGGACAGGTCCTGAAGATGCCAAGACTACGTCGAAGTTAAAGTACGGCAAACCATCCCATGCCCAGCGTTTTGCAATGTTCGTGTCCCTACGAGGAGGTTGATTGAAGTCCGATGCTTCCCAATGAGAAAATGTTAGGCTAGGAAAGGTGTCCTGTATCTGACTCATCAAGTGAATTACACGCTGTTGGTAAGCAGCTACAATCCGGTAGGCTCGACGCACATCCGTAAGAGCCTTGTCGAAATCCGTGTGTTCCATGGCCTATTGCCTCAATAAAATGTTGTATTTGATTTTGTAAGCTCGCCGAGCGTCGTGTCCGGCTCTTGCATAGGTTCTAAAGCCTCCAATTGGCGTGGGACCGTACGATGGCGATATCCGAATAGGGCCAAGCTTTCTTCAATGTCAGCTAACAAACGCCCCTCTTGGAGAGAGGTCGCCCTCGCTTCGCTCACTGCTTTTGCAAGCTCATCCCAGCCAATCGAGATAAGCCCGGAAAATGGTACGAGCGGCATTTTGACCTTAACTGAGCGGTGAAATTTAGCAGGATCTATGTGTCCGCCAGAACCGCCAAGTGCCAAGATGTAAATCTGTTCAGGAAGGTGGCTATCCGCTTCGGTAAGAGACTGATGCCAACTCTCGATCTCAACCATAAGCTGGTTATGGAGTTGATGTGCACCATGCTTCGCCTCGACGATCACATGAACAAGGCGCGCTGGATCTCCTAGGCTGAACTCGATGAATACGTCTGGCTCGACGCCTTTTTGACGTTCTTCATGGGGCCAAAGTGGCCAAAACTCGATTTTAGTGATCTCTGCCACTCGATATCTTGGGAGTTGCCCCTTGGCAGCACTTGATAGGATGCGCCAAACCTCCGCCGGGTTCATGTAAGAAAACCGCTCAATAACAGTAGCGGTTACAAGGTCTTCATTTTCACGGAAGAGTTTTCGCCACGAAATTTTCTCGCCTGAATCAGCATGAAGCCGCCCTGACTTTGAGTTCAAAATTGCATTCAGCATTATTGGGAATAATCTATGATCTAAGTTTACTGGTCACACAGCGACCCAATGTGCCGTTTGAGCCTCGCTGCTTCCCAATGCAGACTTACGGCATAGGGCATGCATTCGCCACAACTTTTTGTTGAGTTACCTTACGTTAACGCCGCCTACGCGAACGTTTAAGGAGATTTCCTGAGAGAGGGTTTTTTCCTCATCCATGTGCAATCTGCCGGAGTTCAGGCTGTCCACGTGTTCAGCTTTGTCACTCCAGTCGATACAGAACGTGGTGACCGTGGAGACCTTTGAGCAGCGTTGGTTCTATTTCGGCAAATGACAAATTCGTTCTTCCACCGACCGTGGCCAAAGTCGCATCCGAAACAAGTACACCGCACATCTTCTTCAACTAAAACCGGGCGCTTCTCAATCAAGAGTGCATTCTGATTGGATATATTCAACCCTGATCATATAGCAGCAGTTCATTCGCAGGCTTGTGTTGGGCCCTCGCTTCAAGAATGGATAGCTCAGTAATTGCTAGGTGAGCGCGTCCATGCTGGCGCGCTCACTTTGCTCGGTTTAGCCCGTCGCTAAGGGGTTAGGAGCGATGTATCACTCTGCGGCGACCGCTTCCTCTTCCAGTGCCGGATAATCGGTGTACCCTTTTTCATTGCCGCCGTAGAGAGTGGTTGGATCGAGCTCATTCAGTGCGGCGTCTTTCTCCAGCCGGCTGACAAGATCCGGGTTGGAAATGAACGGCCGACCAAAGGCCACCAGATCGACGGCTCCGGATTCAACCGCTTCAATTGCCATTTCCCGGTCGTAAGAGTTGTTACCCATTTTCGCACCGTCAAACAATTCATAGAGCGCCTTCAGATCGCAACCTTCCGGAATATCGCGCGGGCCGCCGGTCTGTCCTTCTACGAGATGGAGATAGGCCAACCCATAGGTATTCAGCAATTTAATCGCATGTGCGAATGTCGTCTGCGGGTCGCTGTCGGAAATGTTATTGGCTTCCGAGAATGGGCTGAGGCGAACACCCACACGGTCGGCACCCCACACGTCGACAACCACATCCGTGACCTCTTGCAGGAACCGTGCCCTGTTCTCGATAGGACCGCCGTATTCGTCTTCACGCTTGTTGGACTCATCGCGCAGGAACTGATCAATAAGGTATCCGTTGGCTGCATGGATCTCGACACCGTCGAAACCCGCTTTCTTGGCGTTTTCCGCGGCTCTCCGGTAGTCCGCAACAATGCCAGCAATTTCTTCGTTGGCCAGTGCCCGCGGTTCAGATGTTTCAACAAACTGTTCACCATCAAACGTCTTGGCCTTAGCGCCAATTGCAGATGGCGCAACAGGGGCGCCACCACCCTGCTGCAAACTGTAATGCGAAATCCGGCCCACATGCCAAAGCTGGATCACAATCTTGCCGCCCTCAGCATGGACGGCCTCAGTCACTTTTTTCCAACCATCGATCTGCGCTTCGGAATAAATGCCGGGCGTCCAGGCATAGCCCTTGCCTTGGGGCGAGATTTGCGAAGCTTCCGTGATGATCAGGCCAGCGCCCGCCCGCTGCGCATAGTACTTGACCTGCAATTCATGGACGCTGTCATCCTCGGCTCTTGCCCGGTTGCGGGTCAGTGGCGCCATGACCACGCGGTTTTTCAGTTCGATTGCACCAGCTTTGATGCCGGAGAACAGTTTTTCATCAGCCATTGCTGTTTCCTTCTTTGGTCAACTTCGTTCAGATAATTTTGGACTGTTTAGTCCAAATTTAAAGTTACCGCTTCTTGTTGGAGTTTGTTTTTCGTTTCATGCCCTTATGGTTAGGGGAGGACTTAAGGCGAAATCACCAACCGGGCTTGTTTCAGGGTTTGCGATATCTGCTCAGCGGAAACGCCCGCCTTGCGCAATGCCAACGTGCCGATTGCAAGGGAGGCATACGCCCGCGCCTGGTCGAGGGCCCGACTCGGATCTGAAGGTTCAAGCGCTCTCGCTATTACCTCGCCAATACTCTCCAAATGGTGCCGGCCGAGAACCGCCACTTCATCATCATGCGGCGCAAGCTCAGTAAGGCAATTGATCAACATGCAGCCGTCACGACCGCCTTGCGGGTTCGCCAAAGCTTCCATCATCGCACCAACGGAGTCTTCCCCACCCGCGTCCGCAACGTCACGCAGAGATTTCAAGGCACGTCTTGAATAATGGCGGAGAGCTTTGTGAAACAAAGCCTGTTTGTTGCCGAATGCTCCATAGAAGCTGGACCGGCTCAACCCCATGGCCTTGGTCAGATCATCCACAGACGCGGTCTCGTAGCCTTTGTGCCAGAAAACGCACAAGGCTTTTTCCAAAGCTTCGGCTTCGTCAAAAGCACGAGGCCGACCCGGGCCTGCGGATGATTTGATGTCGCCAACTGGAAAAGTTTCTGTGCTCATGGGCTAGAAATGGAATGGTCAGTCCGGAAATTCAAGTCACTGGTAGAGCTTTTTTGGAATGGTCAGTCCGGATTGCAGCCAGCGACAGGATTTTTTGGCCGGTTAGGTGGAAAATCCGCTTTGTAATCTGCTGGGCGATGATCTTGCCGCCATGGAGAAAGTCTGTGCTTCGCTTAAAATTGTAAAGAGTGTAATCAGAGCCGCCGTTTGTGTCAGGGAAGCACTGTCGAGCAAACTCTAGCTTGGGGCAGTTTTCGCCAGTTTCTTTTAGATAGGCAAATACGGCAGAATTGCCAAAAAGGAGTTGGAGGTTTACGTCGTCCGAGATGCCAGGGGGAGTGCGGTCTCATGAAACCTGATCAACACACACGCCGAATGGACAATCACGAAGTTGAGGAACCGGGCTGCCATCCTGGCCCAGGTCACGCAAGGCGTGACTTGCTGACCGCAACTGGCTTTGCTGGCCTGGCGCTTGGCTTGAGCAGCATAGCTTATGGTCAAACGATTGAAGCAAAGATCGAAGCAATACTACAACCGCCTGAGCCCAACGAAGAGACTTTTATGAGGCGTGCCTTCGAGATGCGTCAGGCCGCGATTGACAAAGGCGATCAGGCGTTTGGCGCCGTCATCGTTCGCGACAGGACTATTATCGGTCAATCTTGGAGCAGAGTTATTTTAGATCAAGATCCGACAGCTCATGCCGAAATGGTCGCGATCAGGGATGCCGCCCAGCGTACCAATAGTCGAGATCTGAGCGGAACGGTGATGTATTCATCTTCCCAGCCCTGCCCGATGTGTGAGGCAGCGGCGTATTGGGCAGGGGTTAGCCAGATGATCTATGGGCGCGGCCTAGTCAAAGGCGGTTATCCAAGACTATGCCGCTAACCAGTCATTCAATTTGCTTTGGCATGCTGGCGCATCACCCCACTTCGATCCTCGGATAGGGATCGAATTTGGATTAGGATGCATCGATTTTGACTGCTCGGCATGTTTCACGGAGCGGATTGCCTTTTTTTCTAAGGCGACAGGCTAATGAACATAGCCGTGGACCAGTTCAAATGGGGAGTCTCACGACTGAACAGCCCCTTCCGACTGGTCCAAGTTGGCCGCTAGTGCACGAATTTTTTTCTCCACTTAGGATGGCTATGATAAAATGAGCGAATGGAGCCTGATCAGATCATTTCAATTGTCGCCGTCGGCATCAGTGTATTTGGTTTAGCAGCATGTTGGCTGGCATGGCAAAGTCTGCCCGAAGAGCCGAAAGCGGCGACAGACGAAGAGATTGAAAAAGTATTCTTAGATAAGACCAAGACCCGAGCAATTTTTGTTGATGACATCGAATATCAGAAAAGGATTCGGAAGGAATTCTCCGATAAAGACGAATGACTTTTTCATCTTCTTTGTGATGGTGGATCCTCAAGCCATCCAAACCTTGGGGAGCACGCTTGTTTTCATTGTTCCAATCTTATTCCTGAGACCGTGGAACCGACGAATGCTAATCGCATCCAACGTTTTCAAGGCCTTTTCCGTGACGCTGCAAATACGAATAACCTGAGCATCAGGATCGGTCGATTCTTCACTAAGGGAAGTCACGGAAGCTCGTATCAAATTTGCAGCCCCGTAACATGCCGAGAAAAATAGTTAATTATCTCAATTGACTGCGCATCATTTTACATGACGCTTCAGTTTCCATCTTGACGTAGGCGCAGGAATTGGACCAGCCTTAGCGCATGTCAAACGCACGCACCATCTGCCACCGAATATCGACCTGAGGTCGATAGCCCACGCGAAACCCGTGGGAGGCAGCATTGGTATGCGGGCGGGGCTTATACCCCTGTGATAGCTCCAGATTAGAGTGCACGAGTCGGTTCGATTCCGACGCCTCCTACCATTTTCAAAGGAGGAATTTCTTGTGCGGGAAAGTAAGACTCAGCATGAATTAAGTTGGCTTCCTAGAGGCGTTGCCCTCTATCAAGACACCCTGGAATTCAAACAGCACCTGCGCGCAGCGGGACCAAGTCTCTGGTGGTCCAAGTTCCGAGACTTGGTTGCGGACGCAATCTGTGAATACAGGGTCAAGTTGCCCCTGCGTCACCGTCAAGAAACGGGAGGCAGGTATGTCAGTGATTGATTGGGATGACATCCATAACAGCGTCGTCAGCGAGCTTGGAAAGGAGTTCCAGGGCTGGATCCGGATCGTCGAAGAAGCGCTTGAGCGCGTCAAGAAGCGCGCGATTGAGCAAAAAAAGCCTGCCCCAGAGGTTCATCAGATCAAGCAAAAATTTGGCGAGCTGCGTATCTATTATAGCTGCGCGAACACCGACGGCTATCAGGATTCGGACATTTTGGCCGCGATCACTGAGGCAAATCGTTGTTGCCAGTGGTGCGGAAACAGCTGTCGCACGCAGATCATCGATGCCTGGATCGTCAACATGTGCTGCTGGTGCATGCACCGAATGGCGGACAACACCGGCAAGTCGAAGCCCAAGTTCAACATCCAACACCTGCTGGACGATCCACTCCGGTGTCAGAGCTGTGGCTATGTCGGGCAGATTGCCTGGAAGGCAACCGGTCATCGGTGTCCGTGTTGCGTCTCCAAAGGACTGTAGAAATGGTGCTCAAGAAACGGCAATGGGAAGACGCTGAAATCAGACGGCTCTCGGGGTTCGACTGGGAGTTCCAGGACGTTGTGCGCCGCGTTGTCGAAGTTGTTGGAGACAAGCGTGAATGGGACGAACTCAAGGCGCGCATTATCGATCACCAGTCCGCCCTAGACGCGTTTAAGGTAATCAAATGCCGAGGTGCTGAAGCAGTATGCTATGCCGACACGGACGATCCAGATTGGCGCCAAACCGAAATTGACAAGCTGAAATCAGACGATCCGATCCCGACATCTTTCGCGGCATATGCAATCAACCAGATGCCCAGCATGGATGTCTGGCACCAGGTCGCTGAATTGCTTGTCAAAAACTACCAGACGAAGCTCGCAGAGGATGGTGAGTCTGAAGAAGATCCCGATAAACTCGACGCGCGTTACCTCATCGGCCAAAGCGGCTTTGACTACCTGCCGCGCAATCTCAAAAACGAAATGCCAAAACACATCCGGGAATTAGTTGACTGGAGTGGCCAGTTCGCGCGCCTCAAAGTTCCGGATCACCTTGAGAAAGTTCGCTTGCTGACAACAAATTTCCCACACTGCAAGCGGGCCGTCGACGGTATTGTTCACGACATCGAATTGAATTGGGGCATGGGATCAGATGTCATCCGGTTCCGACCGACGCTTTTGGTTGGTTCTCCTGGTATCGGCAAAACCAAGTTTTCGAGGGAGCTTTGCAAGACACTTGGGCTATACGCCCAGTCTGCCAATGTGGGCGGTATTTCGGAAAATCATCTGTTCGGTTTGTCCGCGGGGTGGCATAGCGCTCATCCGGGCATTGTAACCCAGGCTGTCGCTTCGGCACGCGTTTTAAACCCTGTCATTATCCTGGACGAGATTGACAAGACCCATTCCGGCAGAAACGGGGATATCCAGGGTGAACTCCTTGGTCTGTTGGAGCCCGAAGAAGCCAGGCGTTACCGGGAAAAATACCTGACCACCGAAGTCGATGCATCACATGTGAACTGGATATTCACCGCAAACGTACTGGACAAGGTCTCGGCGCCGCTGCGGAGCCGTTGCAAGGTCTATGAGATCCCGCAACCGACGCAGGAGCAGGTGCCTGCCATCATCAACAGTCTCGTCGGTGGATATGCGGCGGACCACGGTCTCAGGCGGGAGTTCTTCTCGCTTGATATCGGCGAGGTCGAAGCACTGGCTGACACGTACAAGGTGCATAAATCCATCCGCATTCTGGGGCGGCTGGTGCACGGATACCTCCATGAGAAATCAATAGAACTGCCGTCTGCATGATCCGCGCGGCGAGGAAGCAGTTAAAGTTGGTCTCCCGGCAAAACTGAGCGTGACAAAATCGAAATTTAAAGGAGAAACCCATGACGACGACAAAGTCTGATACAGCAACCAAACCTCTCCAGTTCATGGTCTCGGAGGAAATGTTTGAGCATTTTGGCGCACTGGCCGTCCAGTTTGCAGGCCATGGGAAAGGAGCCAAAACCGCTCTCTTTCTCGAACTAATCGCCTTCTATGAACGCACCCCGACGAGCGAAACGGCAAAAGTGGCTGAACTCGAAGGCGAGCTTCGTGAAGCCAGGGTGCAAGAGGAAGAACTGGCGGTGGAACTGGAACGAATGGTCCGGCGGCAAAATGCACTACTGGATCTGCTCGCAGAGCAAAGTGTGTGAGGAATACCGGGCAATCGTCGCGTCTTGAATTAAGGTCGACAGAGCGCATTAAATCTTACGATGCACTCTCCAAAATCTATGCCCGCTTTTCAGCCCGAAGCAGACCTTTATCACTCAGCTTTGCAAAACCTAGATCAGGATTGCAAAACCTGAACTCAAATTGGTCAACGACCAATCTGGGCCATTGTGTTTTGCACCGCATAATATCGTTGAGCATTGGGAGGATGCGTCCCTAGAAACCGATCACCAGGATCAGGAACTCGTGCGAAGTAGAGCGCACCTTTGAGTGGATCATAGCCCGCGTTGTAAGCTATCACCGTGCCTAGCCGATCAGCTTCCAGCTCGAAGTCTTTCGAATAGCTGCGCCCACCAACAAAGGCTCCAAGGTCTTGTGCTGCGGCAATGTCATTCGGTCCAGTCCCGGCTATTGTTGCCAGACCCGCCAAAATAACTGCACCAGCGGCTGCGTTTTGAGCTCGTCGCGCCAAATGACCTTGAATATGGTGCGCGACTTCATGCGCCATAACAAATGCAAGTTCATCGGTATTGTTTACATCTCGTGTCAGCGCTTGGGTCATTGTGATAACGGGGCGTCCAGACTTGCTTAAACTCTGATACGCGTTTGAGGGTGCTTTTTTGTTTGGATCGACTCGGATCAAAAAGTCACAATTCACTCCCCGAGTTTGGCGGCGACATTCGCTTTCTGCGACGGGTTCAATTCGAGAGGCGACCTGCTGTAATCTCACTTGTGCCTGCTGTGAACTGACCTGTGCACTCGCGCGACCGGGATTTGGGATGGGTGCCGATGGCGGAACCGCGGTTGACACGCATCCCGTTAGCAACAAAACAGCCAACACCAAGGCAACTCGCTTCATTGACACACCTTTCCTCCTTTTTTGAGAGCCGGAATAGAAATCGTAGTTGTCGATAGACCAACACCCAAGTCCGAACCTTAGGACCCGTCCAAATTGTTATTCAATAACAGAGGGGATTGAGTGTGATAGCACAACGCTTCAGATACCGCCAAAATGGCAAGCACAGCAAATGACATTGAGTCGAACGATCAGCCTGTCTGCCACCCCGTCACAAACGACCTAAACCGCGTTGAACGCCGCATCAGAGGCCGCTATTTCGGCTGCACGACGGCTTCAGATCTATCTACTTCGCGGTAAAGGGAATGCTGCCTCTGGACCGCCCGCCGCTCCCCGCGTGGCCGCTTCTGGTCCTGATCGAACAGCTCCTGAAGTCGAAGATCAAACTCATTGCAAAGTTTGTGCCGAACCGGCGGGGCCCGGCGCTGGTAGCTCGGCACGCGTTGCGGTTTCCGCGATTGCCTCGGCATCCGTTGCATCGTTTTTCCGACGTTTTCTGAATGGCTTGACGTATTGTGGTGGGATCAGCCGGACATCATGCCCAAGCCTTTCAATCTCTCTCCCCCAATAGTGAGAACTGGCGCAGGCTTCCATCGCAACAAGACAGTGCGGTAACCCAGCCAGGAAATCCAGAACACCCGCGCGCCGGATCTTGCGGCGGAAAACAGCAGACCCATCCACTGCCGCGCCGTGAAACTGAAACACATTCTTGGCAATATCGATCCCGATTATGCTAACTTCCATCGTGGTCGTCTCCTCTGTAGCTACGTTCAACACCGCTACCTTGGCACAAAGCGATGCCGCGAGGAGGCGCCCACTCCATCATATTTGGGCGTTGTGAGGAACAATAGCAGAACATGGTGCCCAGTGATCATTTGTTGCCGAGTTATGCAGATTGACCGCGACCAAGCTGCCGCTCGACACTTACAGGCCGAACGGCAGTTCCATGTTGTCAAACGAAGGCGAACTGATCTTCGGTCAGCGACGCCGCTGCTATATTCTCAAGTTCGACAGATCCGTTTGTCCACTCGACGCGTGTTCCTGAACCGGTATCGACGAATGTCAGGTCAGAATAGCTGACACCCGCCAGTTCAAGCGTATCCGTATTCAACTCGAAATCCGTCACGACATCAGCACCTGTATCGGTCACTGTGTTGAACACAAACACATCTGTTCCTGTGCCACCGGTCAAGACATCATCTCCAGCCAGACCTTCGATACGGTCGTTTCCGGCACCGCCATTGATCTCGTTGCTTGCGCTGGAGCCGATCAGCACGTTGTTGCCGGACCCGGCAATGATGTTTTCGAAGTTCAGGACCTGTTCCGTAAATCCACTTGTGAACACAGCCTGGGATTGAGACAGATTAAGGGTGAAGTTGTCGGTGGAATAGGAAAAATCGACAGTGTCAACTCCGTCTCCTCCGTCAAAATGATCACCTCCAACGCTGCCCAATATTACATCGTCGCCTGCGCCGCCGTAATGGTTGTCGTCGCCAGCACCGCCAGAAAGATAATCGTTCCCATCACCTCCGTAGAGGTTGTCGTGACCGTCTTCCCCATACAGCGTATCATTGCCTGCATCGCCGCGAAGTTCGTCATTTCCATTGTAGCCGGCGATCAGATCATCGCCTTCGCCACCGTAGTGGACGTCGTTTCCGTTACCACCACGAAGCTCGTCATTGCCATCCTCGCCGTACAGAATATCGTTACCATTGCTGCCGAAGATGAAGTCGTCGCCGGCCTGTCCGTGCATTGTCTCACTCAGGGTGGTTCCGAGGTAACGATCATTTCCGACAGTGCCGACGAAGTATTCGGTGGAATAAAGCTCAGCCAGGCTTGTATTTGAGCCATCCGCAAATTCGACATAGTCGATGGTCTGAGCCAATAGCCCGATATCATCGAAAGCATCTTTTATAGTGATCGATTGCGATGTTCCGGCAATGGTTATGACAAGGTTGCCTTTCCCGTTGCCATCAGCGTCGGACACTGCAAATTCCAGCATGTCACGGGTGATACCCGCACCAAAGATCAGCCGGTCTGTCCCGGTCTCATCGAACACGGTGTCAACGCCATCACCCAGATTGATGAAGTAGCGGTCGTTCCCTTCCCAACCGTGAAGAAAGTCATCACCGGCACCGCCGTAATGATCGTCATTCCCGTGGCCACCCAAAACATCGTCGTTGCCGTCGCCGCCATAGATGACGTCGTTACCGCTACTGCCAAACAGAAAATCATTCCCGGCCTGGCCGTGCATGGTTTCGCCCAGGGTGGTTCCCAGATAGCGGTCATCTCCCGACGTTCCGACAAAATACTCGGTCGAATAAAGCTCCGCGAGGCTTGTACTGGAGCCATCCGCAAACTCCACGTAGTCAATGGTTTGAGCCAGCAAACCAATGTCATCAAACGCGTCTTTGAGGGTGATCGTCTGCGATGTGCCCCCGATTGTTATGACAAGATTGCCTTTCCCATTGCCATCGGTGTCAGACACTGAAAGCTCCAGCATATCCCGCGTGATCCCTGCACCAAAGACAATCCGGTCGCCGCTACCGCTCTGATCGAGTATCGTGTCCGACCCGTCTCCAAGATCAATGAAGTAGCGGTCATTTCCGCTGCCACCTTGCAGATCATCGTCACCTGTGCCGCCATACAGATCGTCGTTGCCGCCGCCAGCGTTAATTGTGTCGTTACCGGCACCCGCATAGAAGGTTTCACTTGCCGATGTGCCTGTGAATGTGTTGTCGCCTGTATTGTCCAGAAGACTTATCCATTCCGCTACAACCAAGTTTTCAACCAGAATTGAGTCCCCGGTTCCATAACTGATGAGGACATCAGACCCCTGATCGGTCAGTGTGACGCCAGAGGGAGGAGCGTTGGGGTCAAGGGTTTCACCGTTGATTTCAATAGTGTCGCGCCCTGGAACAAAATCAGTAAGGATGTCCTGCCCATCGCCGCTGCCGAACACGAACGTGTCGTCGCCTGTACCGCCGGTAAGAGTATCTGAACCCGCACCGCCCGTGATGGTATCGCTGCCTGCACCGCCCTCAATCACGTTGTCCTGGGATGTCCCGATGATTGTGTTGTCCCCTGCACCTGCGACAACGTTCTCGAAGTTCAGAACCTGTTCGGTTGCACCGCTGGAAAACACCAGCTGAGACTGGGACAGGTCGAGCGTATAGTTGTCATTGGTATCCGTGACCTCGATTGTATCGACGCCCTCGCCACCGTCGTAGAAATCATCGCCACCACCGGCGACAACCCTGTCATCGCCCGCGCCGCCGTAGATTTGGTCATCACCTGCGCCACCATCAAGGGTGTCATTGCCGGTGCCACCGGACAGATAATCATGACCTTCCCAGCCAAAAATCAGGTCGTTACCCGCATCTCCGTAATGGAAGTCATCCCCCCAACCGCCACGTAGCTCATCATTTCCATCACCACCATAAAGGTGATCATTGCCAGCCTCGCCGAACATGTAATCGTCACCCTCAAGGCCGTACATGTACTCTCCGAGACCGGTTCCGGAATAGCTGTCATTCCCGGATGTTCCCTGATATCGGGTACTGGAATAAAGCTCACCCAGGTCAACAACTGTTCCATCGTCAAACTCAAGGAACTCAATAGCCTGGTTGTTTTCGACAGATGTGAAGAACGTGTCTTCAATCGTAACGGTCTGGCTCGTTCCTTGTATGGACAGCACGATGTTGTCATGACCGTCCCCATCTGCATCCGAGACAGAAAGCGATATCATGTCGGCTGTGATCCCGGCCCCGAATATTATTCGGTCGCCGAAGCTGTTACCGTATCCTTCGTGGATCACATCGTTACCGTCGCCCAGGTTGATCAAGTAGGTGTCATCACCTCTTTGACCTTTCAGAACGTCATCACCCGCACCACCGGAAAGGGTATCAACACCGTCACCGCCCGTGATGGCATCGTTGCCGTCTTCACCATAGAATGCGTTATCACCAGTTCCGCTGGTCAAAATATCGTCGCCAGCACCCCCATGTATAATGTCATTTCCACCGACCCCGTGTAGCTGGTTGTTTCCATCATCTCCGATGAGGATGTCGTCACCACTGGTTCCGGTTACGTTCTCGATGCTGACAAGATGCTCGATTCCGTTTTGAAGGTTCAGCCATTCAACAACGCCTGCGTTTAGATCAACGCGAGCTCCGGCACCGTTAGCGGGTCCAAAATCATCCTGCAAATCAACCGTATCTATACCGTCGCCACCATCATAACGATCCTGGCCAAACCCGCCTCTGAAATAATCGTCACCGTCCCCACCGACCAGGATATCATCGCCGTCCCAACCGTACAGATCATCATTTCCGGTTCCGCCTAATAGCTCATCCTCACCGCGACCGCCGAACAGACTGTCATCGCCCTGACCGCCAAGCAAATAGTCATCACCGTCTTCGCCTTTCAGGCTGTCATGTCCAGCGCCACCAATGAGAATATCGTCACCAGATGTTCCTGTAAAATCATCGTCCCCCGCAGTGGGAAGGAAGGGGTTCGAAGCGACATGTTTCCACGCATCGAGCGAGATGTCTTCCAGTACGATTGCGTCATCCCCACCGAACATTATGTAGGTGTCGCCGTTGATTTCCTGAAGAGTGACGCCGGCCGGTGGGTTGTTGGGATCCACGTAAACCTCGTTCACCACGATCAGCGATTTCGCAATGTTGAAGTTTGCAAGTGTGGTTTTCGAAGCCTTGTCTGGATCGGTGCTGGCGATGAATGCGTTTCGGTCCAGGTGAACTGCATCCGGGCTACTGGCCACGCCATCCACGACCAGGGTCACGGAACCGGTTTTTTCCACACCGGATGCGTCAGTAGCAGTGTATGTAACCGACTCTGTCACGGTTTGACCCGGTTCAAGCCACGCGTAAGCGCCGCCCTGGTCAAATTCCAGTGTGCCGTCGGCCAACATGGTCAGTGTGGCCCCGGACTCCAGTCGGATCATGGTGCCAGTCGCCATCGTGGTGTCACCGATTTTCACAACCGAGATCGGGTTCCCACCGGATTCAATGTCGTTTTCGGTAAGATCAACAACCGAAGAACCACCTTCATCAACCCTGAAATAATCATCAATCACTTCAAATTCGGTCAGAAGCGGCCCTGCGATGTCAGCGTAGCTCAGCGTCGTGTCGTTGAATTCGATGAATTCCACATCATCGAATATCACAAACGTGCCACTGTCCATGTCCGAAGAGAAGTCTGGGTGCGAACTGTCAATCGAGACACGCACCCCCCCATCGACAAGATCATAGGTCACGGTTGTACTCAGTGCATTGATTTTGGCCGTGTCTATACCCGTCCCGCCAAACAAACGATCATCGCCATTTCCACCGATCAGGGTGTCGTTTCCGGCGCCACCGTAAATCACGTCGTCACCGTCGCCGCCGTTCAGGACGTTATCAATGACGCTGCCGTAGATCCTATCATTTCCATCCGATGCGACGGCGTTTTCGATAGAGGAGAGCTGAATGACATCGCCAGACTCGGCCCAAACTACCTGGCCTGCTTCAAGGTCGATTTCTGCATCCATGGGCGACAGTGTCTGGAATGTATCTATCCCCGCGCCGCCATCATATACGCCGTTCCCGGCTTCATAGGTGGTGACCCAACCCTGCCCCGAAACAAATTCAACCCCGACGTAACCTCGGTTTATCAGGAGATCGTCACCGTCCCCACCAGAGACGCGATCATATCCTGTCCAGGTTTCGATGGTGTCGTTGCCTGCACCGCCGTCCAAAAGATTGTTGCCAAAATCGGTGGTCAGCAGATCGTTGCCTTCCCCGCCGTACAGTTCGTTGTTACCTGAGCGGCCACGAAGCTCGTCGTTCCCCAGGCCGCCCCGCAGAACATTGTTTCCGTCATCCCCTTCCAGAATGTCGTCAAAATCAGAGCCGGTCAGGTTTTCGATGGACACAAGCACATCGCCAAGTTCTTCACCAGATGCACCCGCCAATGCCCCCGTAACACCGACTTTCACACCGGATGCCGCATTCGCATAAGACGCAGTGTCGATCCCGGATCCGCCATCCAGATGATCGGCACCCAACCCTCCGATCAGGGTATCCTTAGCGCCTCCAGCCAAAATGGTGTCGTTGGTATCACCGCCTACGAGGAGTTCAGCCTCTATGGAGCCATGGAGGTTGTTTTCTGCATTCTGGTCACCCTGGATAGTCTCGGTCGCCACAGAGCGCTCATCTTCCAACGCACCCAAAGCCGCAAAAGCGTTGTCACTCAATGTGCCATTTTTAAACGTCAGGTTTCCATTGCTCGGGTCGGAAACCGATGACGGCCAATCCAGAAACCCGTCTTCGAATTCTAGACCAAACGGAACAACGATAGACGGAGCGATTGTTACAATCTCGCCATTTGCACCCACCGTTTGGAAACCAATCACGGTTTCAATTGTCAGGCTGGCGTTCTCGTTGACGATGATCTCAATCGTGCCAACGGTCATATAATGTTCCAACTCCACGGGATCAGGATCCCAAAACCAACCGGAGAAAATCGGATCAAAGTCGAACACTTCTGTCCCAAGGGACACCGTCTCAAAGCTGTAGTTGACGGTCACGTCATATTTGCTGATCCCCTGGAACTGAACCAAGTCGACAAAATGGCCATCGCCCTTAATCAGATCATGACCGAAATCAGCGCCGTCATCCCCCAGAACAAGTGTCAGGTTATCCGCCGCTGCCGTGCTACCCTCAGCACGCTCAGTGGCCATGTAAATGTCATTGCCTTTGCCGCCGTAATAGGTGTCCGTACCGCCCGAATAGACCAGGATATCCGAACCATCACCGGCGCGGATTTCGTCATTACCCTCACCATCATAAGCCTGCACACGGATGTCATATTCCTCGGCAGTCTCGTCCTCTCGGATGTCAATGTCCGCACCCCGGTCATAGATGATATCGGCACCATCGCCGCCTTTTATGACGTCACCGCCCTCACCGCCGTGGATTTCATCGTGGCCTTCACCGCCGTCGATGACATCGACCTCATCGCCGCCGCGCAGGTCGTTGCGACCACCTCCGCCCGTGATCGTATCATTGTATTCTGAACCAATTGCATTCTCTATGTTGCTGAAGACGATCTCGGCATCAGTTGAATTGTCGGCACCACCGATAGCACCAGTGACAAATCCGAGATCCTCATCTGTTTCCAAGGAAATTTTTACACCACTCCCTTCGACACCGGAAAGGTCAATTGTGTCGCCACTCGCTTCATTTGCTCCATCTTTGCCGTCAAATTGGAGGGAATCCAACGGCGATTCTGAAGCTAAAACTCCCTGAAACTTAAAAACATCGTCATAGGTCGTGCCTGACACCAACTCAATAGAGGCAAGTGTATCCGTTCCGCCGAGGCCGTCATCTACAGTGCCGGATTTTTCGGCATCAAGCGACGCTATAATGCCTTTAGTTCGCTCATCCACCGACTGGTCGTGAATCTGAGCATACTCCGCTGTGTCGAAATCATCACCGCCGTTGAGAACGTCATCCCCCTTACCTCCAATGAGAATGTCGTCACCTTCCCCCCCGGCTAGTGTGTCATTGTCATCTTCGCCGAAGAGGAAGTCATTTCCCGCGTCCCCGGACAGGATGTCATCACCTCGGTTACCATAAATGATATCATCTCCACCACCACCGCTAAGTTCGCTTTCACCATGTCCACCGATGATGAGGTCATTTTTGTTATCGTCAGCGGCTTGGGCTGGATTAGGCCAAATTTCACCATTCGACCACGCCCTGTGAACCGTTGTATTGTCAGGTGTATAGTCCCTCCCAACTTCTAAATTATCAGAAGCTGGTGTATATGTACTGCCAGGATAGGAGAGTTGTTCATCAAGATTCAACTCAACAAATATCTCATTTGCACGGGTAACGGTGTCTCCGGCGTAATTTTCAGACTTATACCAACTTGGTTCATCGTCGAACCCGGTTAAGGCGTGAACCAGTTCATGAGCAACCGTGCCCTGAACTTGCTCTTGAACAGCTACGCCCTCTTTATTTATATAAACAAAATTTGAACTAAAGGCAGGATCAAAAACCACCTCACCACTTGGAGTTCCGCCGTGCGGCGGCACTGCGCCTGCACCTTCACCAACAAATGTAAACGAAATCGGTTTAGAGTACTTTGCGAAATAGCTATCGATCAGCTCTTTGCCCTTAACAGTGGCATAGATGGCGTTAAGCGCGTCTTCTATCTGTTGCCGTTGCTCGTCAGAGTATTGGGTAGGCGTCGGTATATTCATGTCTGGAAGGGGTTTGTTGAATACAATCTTACCGTCGGAAATGAAATTTGAAATTGTCATAAACTACTCTTTCTGTTTTTTTTCGGATGTAACTTTATCGAAAAGATTCCAAGCATTCTCTTGATAGAGCCTCTGAACCTCAGGGCGATCAATATCGCCAATACCAATTATTTGTTTGGAGTTGTCTGAAGCAAACGCTTCGTCAATTGTTGCCTTAGTCATAGCTGTGTAGCCAGCAACAGATGCTTCCGTCATAGTTACAACATTACTATGAACGAAGCCGTTGAAAGGGCCTCTTGTTGATTGAATAGTCGTCGACATCAAACCGAACAGGTCTTTAGGGATTTTTGGATTGAATTGACTTGCAATGTTTTCAGACTCCGATTCCGGAAACCGGAAAATCAAATCGTTAACATAAGCATTTATCGAATCTTGATATAACTCCTCAAGAAATGGCAGAAGCGGTAGTTCTTCATCAAAATCCCAACCATCAAGCGTAAGCTGATCACGCAACATCCTGCGCGGATTCCAGATTACGGTTGCGTCGACCGTTTGGCTTGCACGATTGATAGATACCTCGGCATACGACCCGCGAACACCGATTTGTGCAGACTTCAAGCGCCCCAATTCAACGTTGCTTGCAGTGATACCTAATTCGACGACATTTATGTTGATTATTATAGGTTGCCCAATCTTATTTTCGTCACACAGATATTGGCTGGCCGTGCCGATAATAGCTTGCTCGGTTGCCAACGCAAAAATTATAAACGGATAACTCTGGTTTCGGCCTTGAAATGCTTCCGCTACCGACCTGTAGTGCTTTCTGGGCTCGTTTTCCGAGAGTTGGAATTTACTGACACTAACCGCGAACGAGCACATTGGAGACGCCCAGTTCTTGGTCGGAATAACACTGAAAAGGACAATTATCAGTAGCCACAGGATGAGCCTGCTGCGTAGTTTCCTTTGGTGAATCTCAAACATCGTTCCCTCTGAGGGTGAATTTTGTGTCAAATCTGGAACCTAGACCAACGCTCACGCAAACCGCGCAGCCTTCAAGCCCGAATTGTTTCCTAGTAAATTCATACTCGCGCATTCCACTTGATGAAGGCACAGCAATCACATGAATACATGCATAGCTTGCCAAACTAGTCAACACATACCTTTTAGGTTGTATATTTGCTCAGTCCCGGTATTTGGTGGATCGGATCGGCGCTGTTGCATAAATCAGGGTCTGAGCGTGGCTCCCCTTTCCCCGGACGGACCTATCCTACGGGCTCTGTAACGGGGATGCCAAGTGCGGTGTAGCCGTTGAGCGCGGCGATACGCACTTGCAGTTCTGCGACCTGGCGGTCGAAGTCTCGGGCCATCAAGGATTGGCCGAGCAGCTTGATGCAGTTCATCTTGGCCTCGACGCGACTCCGGCGGTGGTATCCGCTCCACCGTCGCCAGATGGCACGGCCCAGGTACTTCGAAGTGCGCAGGGCTTCGTTTCGAGCGACGGCGCCAGGGCTTGTCGGTTTCCACGCCTTCGCGTTCTTGCGGGGCGGGATGACAGCAGCGGCACCGCGAGCGGCAATCGCTTCGTGACATTTGCGGGTGTCGTAGGCGCCGTCGGCAGTGACCGATCCGATCTGCTCGTCAGCCGGGATCTGATCCAGGAGATCGGGCAAAATAGGTGCATCACCGATGTTGCTGCCCGTGACCTCGACGGCCCGGACTTCCAGCGTTTCCTCGTCAATTCCGATGTGTATCTTGCGCCAGATGCGCCGCTTCGGGCCACCGTGTTTGCGGGCGTTCCATTCGCCTTCACCCTCGGCCTTGATGCCGGTGCTATCAATCAGCAGGTTCAGCGGGCCATTGCCACCGCGGTATGGGATAGCCACGTTCAGCTTCCGTTGGCGGCGGCACAGGGTGCTGAAGTCTGGTACGTTCCAGTCCAACCCGACCAGCCGAAGAAGGCTCTGCACGAACCCCGTCGTTTGCCTCAGCGGCATGCCAAACAGCATCTTCATGGTCAGGCAGGTCTGGATCGCGGCATTGCTGAAACTCGGCTGCCGCCCGCGCCTCCCCGTCGGGGGCGGCCTCCACACCATGTCGGGATCAAACCACACCGTCAGCGAATCGCGCCGCCTCAGTGCTTCATTGTAAGCCGACCAATTCGTGGTCTTGTACTTCGTAGGGGCCCAACTGCTCATACCATCCAGCTATCATGCTGGATTCATGTAGTGAATCCCTCAACCGATTTGCGCAACAAAGCCTAGAAGATGCAAAGCCGAAATTATCTTTTGTTTCTGCTCGTCGCTAAATGCTTGATCAAACGTAATTATCTCATCATCGAGAAGCTGCTGCATGCTCATTTGAAGTTCCTTAGTAAATATTAAGATTTGATAAAGATTAGGTCTTCAATAGGGCGCGGGAGGCGATTCCTTTAATGATTTAAAGGGTTCAAGATTGTTTCTATGAAGGGTGCCATTGCCATCCTTGACACTTCGACATGAGTAATAAAGTGTCGGCCCGTCTTTTTGTTTTAGCTTAATGCCCCTTTTGAGCAGCCTCATCTGACTGGTCCAAGTTGATTGTTAGTGCATCATCGGCCTGTGATCCATCGGGATGATGGTTTCAGGTGCCGGCGGGCGATAGCCCAGTGCACTGTGGGGGCGTTTTGTATTGTAGTGTCTCCTCCATTGTTCGATCAGGATTTGTGCTTCGCGCAGGCTGTAGAAGATTTCGCCGTTGAGTAGTTCGTCCCTGAACCGGCCATTGAAGCTTTCGCAGTATCCGTTCTCCCACGGGCTCCCAGGTTCAATGTAAGCCGTCTGGGCGCCAACTGCGGCGGTCCAGTCTCGGACAGCCTGGGCGACAAATTCTGGCCCATTGTCTGAACGTATGAAACAGGGTGCCCCCCGAAGTATGAACAGATCCGTCAGGGCGTCGGTTGTGGAATGAGTGGGTTTGGCACCAATTCAAGAAGAAGCCTACCAAAGGTCCGTGGGCTGGCGATCCAGAATGGGAAGATGTGCGGTTTATGAATGGTGGATTTGTCGTCACCGAGCATATGGCTGGTTCGCTCATAGTACGCCACAATCAAATGCGGTTTGCCTTCAACGCGGTCATGCTTATGACCCATGAAGACCAAAGCAAACGTCGAGCATTAAACCCCGAGGATTTGGGAGATGCGCCAAAGATTATTGCCGATCCCGAGCAGTTTTTGTTCAACTATGAGCCGCCTGATCCAACTCGCAACACGAACATCGAGATCTATGGCAACACAATCGAATATATTCGGGATAACGCGGTTGAGCCTGAGTACGGTGCGACAAACCTATGGGTCTGGAACAACCGAATCCGAAACGTGCACAAGGCTTGGTCCATTCACAACAATGGCGGAGGTTTTTGGTACTTCTTTGGAAATGTAGGTGCGCATGATGAAGTTCCACCCGCCCAAGTCAACGAACCCCCTGCTTGGCGAAAGAACAAACCCGAACCCAGAAAACTAGGCGGTTCAATTTTCAAGTTGCTGTACGGACCTCCGCTTCCGGAGTTGCCTTGTTTTGCGTTTCACAACAGCTGGCGCCCCCGAGGCAGCGTGTTAAATGACGGCGAACTGCGCAACTTCACGCATCTAAACAATGCCGTTGAGCACTGTGCCCCGAGAGAACCAACGGACTTGTACTGCCGGGCGAAACGGTTTGCCCGTTCGTTAGAGGATGGCAAACCATTCCTGTATGGTTTCGCGACCAAAGTTCCGCCTACGACGCCGGGTGCCGTCAATATTCATGACGGCGATGTCTCAACCGGTGATGACTTCCCAGACGAGGCTCGAGCACAAAACCAGGAAGCGAATGGCATAAGTTCTGATCTCATTTTTAACCCCGAGAAGCGTGCACAGTACATATTGCACGACGATAGCCCAGCTCGCGGAGCGGCAAGGCCGATAAAACTGCAAGGGCACAAAGACTGGCCTGCGGCGGAGGATTGGGTATCAGAAGCGTCAGACGTAGGGGCCGTTCAGCCGAGTGGACATTTTCAAGGGCCCATTTTCGCACATCACCCTAATCCGCACTACGATGAGCAACCACGACTTGTAGGATTGGAGACTGATGGCGCCCAATTGTCGCTTGTGTATTCAGTACCTCTTGTCAGCGATATTCCTAGCGGTGCTGGAGTAATAAATCTTGATACCGGTGCGCAGTTAGTCGCAAAACATATGGCTGTAAGCGGCCGTCGTCTGGTGCTAGATCTTGGCACAACTGTTTCTGTCAACGCCATCGCAGCCATTCACCTGCCACATGGTTTTCAGGGGGAAGCAGACGGCAAAGAGCTTCCGATGACTACTTGGGGAAGTATTGTGCCTTTGGAAATTGCACCTGGGTGAAAATCACCAACAACTGGATATTCGTGAGCTGTGGTCCTAATCCTCCCCCTCTGAAGTCGTCCGCCATTTTGGTTAAGAGAACGGAGGAACCACATGGCGAACAAGCGACCAAATATGTCAATATTCACGCTTTATTTGCTCCAGAGAATGATAATACGACGCAGTAGAGCATTTTTCCAATCAAAAAAAATACTAGCCATCCAACCAATACAGCAATCCACATTAACTCCCTATCAAGGATGTCTGGCCTATAAAAATAGGAGATCAATGGCACTGCTGGCAGAAATATAACGACTGCAACCGACAAACCGAAGCCCCGCAACAAGCTCTTGTTTCGGCAACGAGGTGAAGGTGTCCTTTTCGCTCTGACTATACCAAGTAAAACAAATCCAAAGCACACAATAGCTTTTAGAAAAAAATCAAAATCTGCGAAGCAGAGTCCTAACTCGTTCATCCAAGTATTTATGTAGCGCATTTGAGATAACTGATCATAAGGTAAACTACGCCGCGTTCTCTCATATTTGATTTCCAAGCGCGGCTATTGAAGATAGTAGTAAGTTAATCCCCGTAACGTGTTGCTGGGTAAACTACGTTCTGATGCGTTAGACCTTTCACGTAGTAGCACTTTGGCGTCTTGCGCGACTTCTTCAATGTCAAAAACGTGAGTGTGATTGTTGCCAATCCACTCGTTGTCGAGGCTTGAAACGTCTATAGTATCAAGGCCACTCATTACAAAAAGATGTTCTCCAGCTAGGCCAGCTGGGAGAAGGCCACGGCTTACCAACCGGGATGCATTCAAAGGGCGATCAAAGCTATTGCAATAAAGACTAACCAATTCACCATTACTTACGTATTCTCTGAGTTCGCTGCCAAACTGTGCTTGAGGAACATCCGGCGCAACAAAAACGGAATTTGTTATTTCAAAGTTGTTATTTGCTGATTCTTCCAAGAATTTCAGCCCCACTGTCCCACCCATGCTGTGGGCAATCAATGACATCTCGTAGTCCATCCCCTGACGCGCTAAGCTCCGCACAAATCCTCGGGTGAATGCGTTGTTGAAGTCTGTCGCCCTCAGATCTCGAATGTATCCACTCTTGGTTCCCTCAGAAGGCCAACTCCACAACACTACGGGATCTTCTATTTCTAGATCCAAAGCCATTGAGATTGCGCGCTCTAGCCCTTCTTTGAAAGAAGTATTGTAGCCGTGGATAAACAGAGTGATCTCCTGTTCATCGGAGTTTCTAGCGACCTCGGCAAACATCTGGGCGCATGCTTCTGTACCTTCAAGAATATTGGCATCTATAACGTTCACAGGACCGCTGTATGGTTCACCAAATCTGCGTTGGTGACTACGGTCATAGTCAAACTCACCGCACTTCAACTGCACGTCGGAAAGTTGACTAATTCCAAATCGCTTTCGAATATCCGAGTGCGCTTCTTCATTGCGATTAGTGACAAAAAAAACCCGACCAACGGCTTGGTTGGTCGGCGCATCCAATTCTTGCCGTGGCAGTTGCCCAGCTTCCCAAACTTGAGCGAGTTTGTTTTCGACGAAGTCGTCTTCTGCATCGTACAATTCGTTCCAGGCAGAAACTGCGGCCAAGACAATTTGATCATCTTCTCTGCTGCGTTCTTCAACGGAAAGGAACTGGATGTCTTGGCTTAGAGCAAACTCGCGAGCTGTCTCGAATTCGGATTGTACAACCTCTCTAGCCGAAGTCTTCGACTCTTCAACAGCCTCGTCGATGGCCTGCCGCTCAGCCTCTGTGATGCTGAGCCAAAACTCCAGATTGGCAAGTAGAAACCCACTTCTTTGGTCAGTGTTCGCAACAACACTTCCACCGCGAAATGCGCTCTGAAACTGCTCCGAAAACTCAGCGTTGAAGGCCAATTCCGCAGCGTCAATGTTTCCTGCTCGAAGTTCATCAAAAACTGATCCGCCAGGACCAAAGATCGGCTCAACGGAAAGCTGCAAAAGCGTTTGTTCTGACCTCTCGCTGAATGTTCGGACTTTTGCACCCTCCAATGTGCTCAGCCCACCTTCGCCGAACCTTTTTGGCGACCACAAAGATCTATTGATTGTGTTCCAGAATGACAAGAAAACGAAACCTTTTGCTCCCAACTCCATTGCCACAGCATCACCGAAAACTGAGTCCTCAAGTAAAAATGTTTCTTCTGGAGAACGTGTGAGACCGGGTTGAGACGCCAGGGTTGAAATGTTTAAACCTGGATCCTCTCCTATTCCTGGGAAGAGCAGAGCGGGTAATAAAGCCATGTCGGTTTTTCGATCAAGAAGGCTTTGCGCAATTTGATTGGGCTCCGAGACTTCTTCGTAAGTTACTCTTATAATAGAGATATCATCAGCCTTTGACGCACTTGAACTTTCCAAAGACGACAAGAATCGCTCGGTAGCGGGGTCAATGATTTGAGGCACCATCACACTTATCTCAAGTGCGCGAGCACTATTAGGGAACAAGAGAAACACGCTCGCGAGCACAGAGAGCGTTAGCTTTGCCGCACTTAGAAATCGGCTTTTGTTCGAATCCCAAAACATCTATAATTTCCAATAAATTATCAACCTTCTTATAATTTCTTAAGGATACGCTGTTTTAGAAAAAATGTCCAATTTACAACCTTTCTAGCCCCCGGATTCCCACATAAACCATTGAATAAAAAGGGATTTTTACATGGCAAGCCATGAACACTCGACTTTCTGGTTTTTGCATGAACAATACTCGCTTGTATTGGCGTCGGATATGAACTTTGTCCATTTCGATCTTTCTACTTTTTTGGTTAAACACCTTGAAGGATCACGGACATAGTATCGCACTCGAAATCACTCCACTTAAACCAAGTCTTGTTCATTGTTTTCACTCCCTGATTGGCTGCGTTCCAAGCCAAAGCAGCTCACCGAAGCAAATCAAAAGCCCGCAAGCGAGCTTGATGCCGAACCGGTTGCGAAGGTCGGCACCAATATCGACCGGCCGGTCATCAATCTTTATCGACCCCATATCACCTCTGGGGATTGTCTGATTGTCACCGGGTATCAAGACTTCTTGTCTTCGCTGTCGATTTTGATGAAGGAATTGCCCGAGCTGAGGGATCTGGAAAACGACAGCGGTTTCCGGATCCGGATATCGTTCGGAATCGACACTGCGAATACCAAAAGGCTGACCAACCCCAAACCAGTCACCGAAGAAATGAAACTCTACTGGCTGGAGCGCTCCGGGCTTCAAGTGGAGGAGGATCACGATCTCATCGCAGTGCTGGCAAAACACGCCATCAAAACCGGGAAAATTGATCTGCGTGTCTTCGATCCGGAGCTCGCCAAACGCAAGTTGGGGATATCTGGGGATCGGCGGCTACACTCAAAAATCGTCAGCTCACCAAAAGGTGCCGTCGCCGGGTCCGCAAATTTTTCCTACTCAGGGCTCTACAGAAACATCGAGTATGCCGATGACCTGGATGCGGGTACTCATGAACTTCAGGTCGAACGCACAGAAGCCGCTGAGCAGGCTTGGGATGTGTCTGTCGATTGGAATACCGAAGCGCTGGAGATACTCGAAAAGCTTATCAAACCGGTGACCGCTGAAGACGCGATGGCGCGAACTATCTCGGAGCAAAAGGGGTTTGAACCTTGGCTGACTGGCGCCCGAAAAGAGATCACGAGCCATACGCTGTTTGGGTATCAACAGGAGCTGACCTATGAGGCGTGTTCCATCGTCTATGACCATGGGATCGCCTTCGTAGAAGCGCCGACCGGTTCGGGAAAGACAGAGATCGGCTGTCATCTGGCTGAAGCATTGTCAGAAACATTCTCAGAAGTTGTCCCCCGTTCCCCGGTCCATGGCGTTGCGCGAAAAAATGCAGCTGTAATTGCCCCGCCCAAAGTTATTCCCAGTTGGCGCAAGTACTCGACAAACTCGCTCCAACCTGTCGCAAATAGCAAGCTTGCGAAACAACACCTCCGCGGCGCTGGCGATGAAGAAAAATCTGGGCTCAGGCTCGATCAGTTTGGCATTCTGATAATCGATGAAAGCCACACAGTTACACCGGGCTTTGAACAAGCATCTCAAATGGCATCAGCTATTGAGCTTGCCCCGCCAAGCTGGAACGTCTGTCTGTCGGCAACGCTGCTAGGGAACCGGGATGTCGACTGGTTGACCCATATGCAGGAGAAGCGGGCGTCCATTTTCATGACCCCAACCTTCATTCAGGCCATGGGTGAGTTGTTCGAGCGCGAAACCCATGTTCCCAAGGATATCTTCAACCAGGATGCACAACTCGCCGTTTTGTCAGAACCTGACACGACGCTCACGCGAGAGGCTCGCACCGAACTCGCTCAACTTGTTTCGCCGTTTTTGACACGCAGACAAAGGCGATGCATTGGCGAGGACGAAGATCCCAAGAAGCACAGTTACCCGAAACTTGAAAACCACGGGCGCCCGAAGAAACTTAAGGTGACAAAGCCTCAGCAAACGCGCCTGGATGAGATTGTGACACTCTGCAAAGAACTTGCGCCTGGCGGTAGGGTGACCGCTGTCGAAAAAAGCCGGTTCGGGCACGTCAGCACGCAACAAAGCACGCAGGACCAACTCTACATCCGCAACCTTTTGAACATTCTGCGCGTGAGCGCCGCCCAGGCCAATTGGGAGATGTCTCATGGAGCAATCGGCAAATCGCTTCGCGACTTCGAGCGTGGTGGGAAATCGAAGAAAAAGGTATCCCACCGCGACCAGTCCGACATGTTCGCAGCATTGGGAATAGAAGCGCCTGAACCCACAAAGAAATGCGACGCTCTAAACCAAAAACTGGGTCTCAGTGCTCTCAAGGAGCTTGATGAAAAGCGGTATGAGGCGTGCCTGAGAATACAAAAAGAAAAAGACAGAGTCGTCTTTCTCGCAGAACGGACGGACACACTCGAGATTTTTGCAGAAGCACTGTCGCGCAGAGGCAACCACACCAACTATGTCGTGGGAAACCAAACCAAGGGTGAAGATCGCGCCGTGAAGGCGATCTTTGGAGGTGGCCCCGACAGCTTCAAGCGTATCACACAGGGCAAGTCCGTTGAGTCTTACTTCCGACCTGGAGGAAAGAACGAACCAAAAGGATCTGCCTCGGTTTTTCTGACTTACAAGATGGCTGAAGGTATCAACCTTCAGTCGTCAGACACGCTGGTGTTGCTTGGCCTGACCTCAAACCTGAAAGAGCTCATCCAAGGTCTGGGGAGGATCGACAGGATCGATAGTGAGTTCGGGGTCGTCAATTACCACCTTGTTGATGTGCCAGTAGGCCAGTTTGCATCGGACGAAAAAATCGCCCAGCGCATAGAGAACTATAAAACTTTGGCTGGGGAGGCGCTAATCGACGCGGTCTTAGAAGAAAGCACCGAAGACGCAGAACTGATCCTCGGTAGTGTTGTTGAATATCTGCGATCCCCACGGCGGCTTCGCGACAATAACTTTCACGACGTGCTGGAACGCACAAAGCAAACAATCCCCGAAGACCGCTACAAACTCATCGACAAGGCCAAAATCCAGGGCACCTGGGGTGCAGAGTTGGCGCTCCTATCGGCCCGCGAGAAATTCACGGCGCTACATCTCAAAGGACTTAGCAAGAGTAATAGCTTCTTTCCGCCTCGCCTGCTGCTTCTTAAGGATACTGCGCCAGGCCTTATATTGGAACGCGACCAGCTAGCCTGCGTCCAATCGCTGGAGACTGCATACGAACGGACCAGAAGCCTTGGCATGGAGCACGCCCACATGTCTCTGGAAGATCTCTCTGAAGCGCTAGAGACGATTTCAGAGCATGACCTGCCCCCCGAGGCTCCCTCGTTCATAACGAGAGTCTGCGGGTCTGGTTTTCATATTCTTCGGTTTTGGTTTGGGCAAGCGCGCCGGGCGCGGAGCCCTCATTTTGCTCAAGCGTCCGGCGCGCTTCTGCGGGTGTTTGGTTTCCGAGCGACGAGTGCGGTCTGACGTTGTTGTAGTCGTAGCGCCAGAGGGCCAGCTTTCGCCGCGCATCTTCCAAGCTGTCGAACATCTCCTCGTTCAGCAACTCGTCCCGGAGGCTGCCATTGAATGACTCGATGAAGGCGTTCTGCTGCGGCTTGCCCGGGTCGATGTAATGCCAGTCCACGCCGTTTTCGTTCGCCCATTTCAGGATCGCCCGACTGGTGAACTCGGTGCCGTTATCACTGACGATACTGGCGGGCTTGCCATAGATGCGCACCAGCGCGTCCAACTCCCGTGCCACCCGTGCGCCCGAGATGCTGGTATCGGCCATCAGGCACAGGTTCTCACGGCAGCAATCATCGTTTACGGCCAGAATGCGGAACCGGCGCGATGCCCCGAACGTGTCGGACAGGAAGTCGAGCGACCAGCGTTCGCCCGGCCTCAGCGCCTCCGGCATCGGTGTCCGCAAGCCACGGGCCCGTTTGCGGCCCCTTCGCCGCCTGACGCCCAGCTTCTCATCCGTGTAGAGCCGGTAGAGTTTCTTGTGGTTCATGATCATCCCCTTGCGTTCCAGCATCACGCCGATCCGCCGATAGCCGAACCTGCGCCGCTTGGCAGCGACGGCCTTCATCTCCTTCCTGATCTCAGGATTGTCGGGCGGGCGTTCACGCCTGACAGTTTTGGGATCGACACCAACGAGCCTGCACGCTCGGCGTTGCGAGATGTCATGATCCCGCATCGCCCTGAGCGCCGCACCCCGCCGCTCGGTTGGCGTCGTCAGTTCTTTCCCAAAAGATCCTTCAGAACAGCATTGTCCAGCATCGTATCGGCCAGCAGGCGTTTGAGCCTGGCGTTCTCGTCTTCCAGCGACCGCAGCTTGGCGACATCCGACACCTCCATGCCGCCATACTTCGATTTGTATTTGTAGAACGTACCCTGGCTGAGGCCGTGCTTGCGGCACACCTCCGCCGTCGGCATTCCGGCTTCCTGTTCTTTGATCATCCCGATAATCTGCGCCTCGGTGAAACGGCTCTTTCGCATTCGTTTGCTCCTTCGAAAGGTTGAGCAAACTCTACATCAGAACGAGGGAAGTTTCGGGGAGCAGGTCAAGCAGATCGGCAAGCTGACCGAGTGGGACTTACGCCCGGCGCGCGTTGAAAGCCTCATGAAAGCCTGCGCCGAGTTCATGGGACGCAAATGTGGCATCGAACTCAGCGATCAGAAACTGTTTAGCCATCTGTCCCTGCCCGCCGTGGAAATGGTGTGCGAGGCATGGAGCCGTGAGCTTGATCCCTTCTGGGAACAAGCAAAACACGAAGTGCGTGACAGCTTCGCCTATGAGGATCTCCCCAAGGGGTACATCGCGCTTAAGGTTATCTTGGAAAAGCTCGAAAGCGATCATCAGGCGTCCGCTGAGATCCATGAAAAGATGGTCCGGGTCATCGAGGAAGCAGAGCAGGTTTCACGCGACCACGAACCCGCTATTGGACAGCGCATTTCAGTGGTGTTCTTTTCGGATGGTGCAGGCGAGCACTAGGCAGCCTCAGACAACAGCGAAGCCAGATCACTCAGTTTTACCAAGTGTCCTCGCGTCGTCTTACCTTCCATTTGCGCACCATGGGTCTCAATCCCTTTGCTCTCAAAATCAGACAGGAGCTTTCGGGACGTAGTTCCTCTTGACCTAGCCAGTGTAGCTACGGGCATGTACTCGCTTTGAAAGATCGCAAGCTGCTGTGGCCTGACCAAGAAAGATTCGCCTGCGCCATGTGGAACGGTGCGAGATCCGAGTAGGCCCAGCTTACACCAGTGAGTCACAGCCTGAGCCTTCCAGCCCGTTAGCTTCGCGACATCATTTGCAGTCCAGTCCAACGAGTGCCGTTCTGATCTGAGAAGTTCTTCAACAGCAGATTTGTGGAACCTGAAGTCACCGAGTTTGACATCCTGATCTTCCAATGCAGCAGCGACAGAACCGTCACAGATCAGATGAATGAGTTTCTTCAGCGCCGTCTTGTCTGTTGTTCGTTTGAGCGTAAGCTCTTTGAACAAAACTGCGTCTCCTGTCATTTCTGTAGCGGATGCTCTAATTTTAAGGACGAGATCCTTCACAGAATTCGAGTGGAACCAGCCATCTACGAGCGGTGGCCGCTCTGAAGCTGGGATTTCACCAACCACACCAAGTTCTTTGAGAAATCGGAATTGTGTACGCCCAACTCCCAGATAATCACATGTTTCTACCGCGCTCCAGAAGCGCCGACGATCTGCTGCAACGTTGAGAACTTCGAACTTGGGAACGACTGTTTGGCTGTGTCCAAATCCACGCTGACTGATTTTACCAGCGATTTCTTTTTTCTGGACCGCCGCAACCAGACGCTGTGCAGAAATTCCGAGTTGTCGCGCCGCTTCCGTTGCGGGCAACCACTCTCTCGATGAAGTAGAAGCCAAATGACCCGGATGGAAGCCATTGAAGTCTCTCTCAATCACGCGAGCCACTGCATCCTTAAACACATCGTATTCGGGCTCCCGAAACCGCATTAAGCGATGATACCAGTTACCAAGCCGCTCCAGAGCGGAAGTGGCATCAGGATCACCTTCATTCAGCAGCTTTTTCACATAGCCTTCGAAACCGTGCGGCCAGTTTGCCAACAGGGGTTCGACCGGCGCCATTAGTCGAACTGCGTCTTCAACGGTCTTCGGAATCTTCGTTTTTCCGGACTTGCCGGTACGGCTAGCTTGAAACCCAGAGGCCAGGAAGTGAACGAACTTACCGATGTTGCTCGGGGGTCTGGTTCCGGTTTCGGCATTTAGGACCAATGGACCGGTGCCTGATATTGCAGATGCTATACCGCACTCGTGTTCTGAAGCTTGATAACGCGGCAGTTTATCAAGGGTAAACCCACAACTGCACAAACGATATCCACCTACCTGCGGCGTCAATCTCTCCGAACAGTTTGGACAAACATCAACCAGCCTCAATCGATGTTCATGACATGCAGTTACCAGGGAGTGACGCCAATGCGCTCGATATGGTTTCTTTTCCGCAAGGCATTGGGGGCAAACTGGGTCAGAGTGAAGACGTTCGTATTGCCAGTCTCGGCTAGGATCTTTCGGTGGAGAGCTAGGTGCGAGACGTTGAAGTGTCCCGGGTGGAACCCCCAACTCCTCTTCAATGGCTGCGATATCATCAACCAATCGACGCCCGTATCGATTACCAAGTTCTGCCAAGAAGTCCGACGTAAAGTAGTGTGCTTTTGCTCGCCCTAAACGCCTAATATAGCCCAACAGGCTTTCCGAAATTTCTGGTCGCAGGAAGTCAGAGCGTTTCGATGTCATGCGGCCTCTAACGCCTCAAGGTCAATGAGTGACTCTGGGGTCACATCCAAGCCAGCGTCCTGCATGACTTGAATGTAGGATCGAACAAGGTCGATTTTCTGCGGTGTTTCATCCCCAAAAAAGTAACCAGCGTTTAGGCTCTTTTGCGTTAACTGAATTGCGCTGTCTGAGATAACTTTGGATGTCAGCGTCTTCGACTTCATCTTGAGTGCGGCGACTTGGAGGATGCGCACAAGCATTCCAACGCGACCTCCAGTTACGCCGTACAATCTGACCACAAGCTCCTCAAAATCAAAGTCAAACTGGCCACCAGCGGCTTGCATGTTGCATAGAGCTTCAGAGAACGCTGCGGCAAAGCTTGTAGCATCGGCGCCATTCGACCAAGCATACGGAAACAGCTCGATGGTCGACAATGTTCTGTCCCTCAATTGCTCGTTTTCATCAATGAGCCCCTGAAACTTAGGTAAGCCGGCGAGGATCAACGTGACCCCTGTTTGATCGATTAGCCATTTGAAATGGTCGGTTGCTCCACGTTTTGACAGATGAGCACCCCGTTCGGCGCAGTGGCTACATTCGTCCAGCGCGATTGTGCGAATACCCTTTTCACGCACTGCGAAGCACAAACGGGCCTGTAGATCATGCGCGCTTTGGTTTGGTCCCGCTTTAACCCCGACGGCTTCCAGCATCGCTGTAAGAAGTGTCTTACTGTTTGGTTTGGTCGGAATACTACCGATGACAAAATCACACGCTCCGCCCAAGCCAGAATACTCAAGCAGGTCAGTGCTGAGATCTGGTAACTTGCCGAGTTCAACTTGAACGTCATTCAAGAGTTGCGTCTTTCCGCAACGTGTAGGCCCGGACAAGAAAATTGCGGCGCCGTTCAACTTGCGAGACATGGAGACAGCTTCAACCAATTGGTCTTTGGCAACCACATAGCTTGGATGTGCAATTGTCCGGTCGAGGACTTCAAACACTCGCTCTGTCATTGCGGACACCCTCCTTTGGAGACAAAACTTGGCATTTTGCTGGGCAGATCAAACTCGGGTTTTTCCGTCCTGTACGGCGGCTCTGAATGCCCGTGCTTATCCATGACTCTCTTGGATTGGGCGAAGATTTCCTGTCTTCGCTCCTCTTTGGCGGCCTTCTCGCGAGACTTTGCGGTCTTTGTCTTTGCCTTTGGCACTTCTTCATAAAGGTGTAGAGCCATCGCAGAGATCAGCGCCTTTTCTTGAAGCTCTTCGTCTTCCGCCGTGAAGGTTTGCTTTCGTAGTCTAGCCAACTCATCAAAGGACAGAGCCGGGCAATCTTCATACTTTGCAGGTACGAAGAAATGTTCGTTGGTCATGCGGTCCAGAACTGCAATTTCTCGAATGTCATTCGGGTCAACGCGGATTTCGACCGACGCAGGCACACCGACCATTTTCAAATAGTTGGCGAGTTCCGAGCTATGGTATGTCACTCCGCCGTAGGAGATACCGTACCGTTGCACAGTTCTCGTTGCCGCCTGAACCATGAACATTTCTCTGAGTTCGTAGGGGTCCGGGGGCATTGGTACAAAACACTCTTTGGAAGTCCTGTTCCAAGATTGCATCGGACATTCCTGTGTGCGGAGCACGTGTTGTACGCGTCGCCTAGGCGTGCGCAGGTACACATCGTAGCGCCATCTTTGCAGTCGCGTTTCAATCTCTTGCAAGGTTAGGCAGGCCTCTTTTTGGGCCTTGTCCGTCCGATCTCTCGGGCCGATGAGAGACGTTTGCGAAGCACCAGGAAATTGAGTGACAAACCGGCTCAACTCCAAGAAGAAACGTTCGATGAACGGTTTTTTGTCCGGTCGACCTGGGATCATCTTGCGCCATTCCAGGCTCGAACAATCGATGATCGTGTGGAAAACGTCACCGCTGTTTTCACTGCCCTGGTCTGTAATCAAAAGCTGAGGCGTCCCAAAAGTTTGAAAATTGTTCTCGACATCGTGCATCAAGAAAAAATCAGCTGTTTTGGGCTCTAGGATTTCCCTTACTGTTCGAGAAACCAACGCGGTGTCGGGACGGCTCCAGCTAAGCTGCATCCCAAGAATAACACCAGTCGCGCAATCAATTGCTACGCAAATGTAGGGGCGACCAATTGGCTTTCCGTCATCATCGACGCACCAAAGATCGAGCATGGTGCAATCCAATTCCACTCTTTCGAGCGGGGTTGACACTCTTTGGTACTCCAGCGCCATCAGATAGCGTCTATTTGCCTCTGCGTCACCTAAGCGCTGTTTTAGGAGCCCGGCATGCGGCAGGCCATAAACAATTGATTCAACGCTCTTTCTTCCGCATGGGCCTGGCACTTTGCCTTCGGATTTGCATTGCCTTCGGTACAGCCGCTCGGCTTGCCGCGCAATCCAGGTGATAGATTTTAGGTCATTGTTAAGAAAATGTTCTTCCAACAGACCCAAAACGATCTCGCGGAACTCCGAGTTATACCTTTGAGTACGATTGCCGGAATTACCTGTTTTGGATCGTAGACCTGCTTTTCCTGAAGTAAGGTACTGGGAGCGCCAATGCTGAATGGTCCTTACTGTCGGAAATGGTTTCTTCCGATTTACGTGAAGCGGATGCGAGGCGAACTCACCTGCCAATTTGTTTCTAATCTTAGCCCACGAGTAACCTTGTCTTTGTAGTTCAGTTACTCTGACAAGGATCAGTTCTCGAAAGTACGTTTCGGTGCTCTCCTCTGGTGTGCCCAATCTTTTGGAAGTCTTACCTAGAACATGCGGGCTGTTTACCACACCGAGAGAATAGAGCGCCCTAAACTCATCATTGGTAATTGCTTTGTATGTCCCTTCTTCATCCTGAAGCAAAACGTGATCTCGGTGATGATCAACCTCCTTGACGACGAAAGCTTCTTTCCCGATGAGAGCATTCCATCCGACATAGTTAGGGCCTTGCTGCGTCATAGTGGAAAGATCTCCAGATGAGATTTTTGGCCGTGGGCTAGCCGTCCGACAGATTTGGGTCGGAGCATGCCTGCTCTAAGATCAACTGAGATGTGGCCCAATACGATTGAACTTAGTAAGTCGATCTGGCTACATCCCAGTTCTTTTAGGAGATATTCTAGGCGGAATGTTTCGTCTTCAATTGAAGACAGGTTGCGAAGGAACTCGTTAGTCGGAGATCTCTGAATGTAGGGGTGCAGAGATCGGATATTGTGCACCAAATCTCTGGTGAGAAATTGATCGGTGAGGATCAGCAGCTCTAAACCGAGGCTTCTAAAGGTATTTGGCAGCAGCAACGTGCTCTCATTGTGCTTCAACAATCTAGAGTGTCGCACTTCCACGAAGAGCCTCCGACCATCAAAACAACTGACCTCAAAATCAGGGGTGTACGGTTTCGGCTTGTACCCTGTTCCCTTGAACTTGGCGATGAGCTCGGCTTTTGTTGGATAAACACGCCCTGACTTCAGATCAAAAGTGCATGGTTGTGGCCTAATAGCCTTAACTTTCGGGTCCAGATCACAACCAAAAGCAAAACTTGCCTCCAGTCCGCTTTCGGTCCGAATTACTCCCTGCGCTTTCCTTGCCGACAAAAAGTGAGACTTCTTATTTTGCCCTCTTTGCCAAACTTGGCGCGCAGGAGTTTCTGCTCTAGTGTCAATTCTCATAGGGAAGAACCTACAATATCAGCGTCGCCAACTGCAATAAATTATTGGCAACGCACAATAGCAATGGAAAACCGATGCTAAATAGCAACGGCCTCGAAGACGTGGCAAACAAAGAAAATTGGATCGATTTTGGCGAAGCCCTTAATGAAGCGGTTGAAAACCCAATAAAATATGGCCTTCGCACACCTGCGGAAGTTCTAAACAAGGTTGCAGAGCTTAGGGGGAAGCGCTCTCACACTCTGAGGAATCCGCTCGAAGCCTATAAGTGGCTAAATAAGAGATTTCCTGAAGTACAAAGAGAAAGACCAGCTTGGCTTGGCATGACGCTGGTCATGTTTTTGATGAAAATAGAAGAATTGGACAGAGCTACAGCTGAACGACTTGCACCATTAGTCTTTGGAGGTCAGATGCGGCAAGTCCAATTGAAGGCTGAATTTGACCGTCTCAGACAAGAGCGCGCTGAACGACATTCACAAGAAGATCTTTCGAAACTATCCTCTCCTCAAAGGGCACAGATTTTTGACCAAACTGTTTTTTCCTTCCTCGGACAATATGGTCCCAAGTTGTTCGGGTCCAAGAACGCAGTCCTCAAAGACGGAAGAAGCCTGGGTTCATTGTATCCCGACTACGTCATCGAAGTTGACGGGAAGCCTAAAGTCGCAATTGAGATAAATGCCCACCGGACAAGAGTGGAAAGACAGTTCACAATAAATACACTTGGCTATTTGTGGCTCCTTAGAAGGCTTGTACCTCAGGCTTTATTGGTTGTCCCTCAAGACTCCGGTTACGACCTTAGGCAGCTAGCAAAGCTCAGAGATGAAATTGGTCTGGATGGAATCCGCTTCGCAACCCTTCCCGAAGCCGGAGCCAAGTGTTTTGAAGATTTGGTGCTTCAGGACTAGGAAACGAACAAAGGATAGTCGATTCAGCTATACAGCCCAAAGCGGGCCTTGAAACGTTAACGCCCAGCGGCACCGCCGCGTGGCATAGATTGCAGACTTTCTCGATGCTCTGATCCTGCTTGGCAATTAAAAACCCAAACTAACCGTTGGCATCAAATTTGCGCTATTCACACTACTCGTTCTGAGATCTCTAGTTTTTGGAGCGTGTCCTAGAATTGGGCGCTCATGCCCTTCATGCCTTCGGTTTGACTGGATCATTGATGCGGGCTTTAAAATTTTGCAGGTTTTCAATTATCTCGTCCACTGCTTGCGAAAACAAAACCCGAGAACGTTCATCAGGTTCTAGGCTCTCCAGTTTTGCTGCCTCAGCCGCCCTCGCCTCTTCCTCCTCAGCGTATACGACTCTAAGTGCGGGCACAGTTGGTTTTCTTTGCTCCAAGAAGTGCATCCAGCCACTCATACCAATGATGAACTGCCGCTCCTCTTCGGACAGATACTCGAAGGTTTCAGTCGTATACTCTGGGATCTCTTTCTGATCTGCGAGTAGCAACACGCCGTGAGCTACCAACTGGCGCAGGCCATCGAATAGATTGGCCAATGCGCGTTCACGTTCAATTTGACTGTGGCGATAAAACGGTGATGAATCTGGTCCGATGCGCTCTAGAACCCCCATTGCTCGTTTCAGAGATTTCATAGGATCGGCAGTACCGGGTAATGAGTTCTTATGCTCCCACAACTTTAGTATTAACTCGACCGCTTCTCGGCTTTTTGGAGATTGTGGATCGTCTGAATCGTTGGCAGCATTAACGACTGAAGCTAGGTGATGCGCCATCCATTTTCCTAGGGTATCGACCCCGTCAGTCAATTCTAACTCACGGACAATCTTCTCTCCAAGGGCCAAAGTCCTGTTCGGCTCCTCTAGTTTCTCCAGATCGCTGGAGGAGAAGTAATCTGTTGTACGTTGCCGCCCTCTCTGCTTCCTCAAAAACGTTTTGTCTTCCTTGGCTGTTGTCACTTTTCGTTATTCCTATATCTACTATGAGGTCTGAATGTTCTTCTGTTAGTAGTCTGGTCAAGGCACTCTTAGCCACCATCAACCGATGCCCTGAGCTTACTACACGATCTCCCAAGTAGCGGTTTCTCTCACCCGCGTCTTTGTCGCCCCACAACTCCAAACGAAAAATTGGCTCCCTAGAAGAGGGATCGATCCATTTAACGCCATCTTCTAGTACTTCTTGCAGGCTGAAGAGTTTTTGAGCGCTTGAGCCTGGAAAGTGGCTTGGTCGGCCGGCTCCCAATTGCAATGGGTCTTTATCGTCAAATCTAGAATCACCTTCGTGTAGCTGGATCCAGCCTTCAAGTTTGAAGCCATGTTCATCAATTTCAAGATCATGCCCTTCAGGGCAAACGTAGAAATCAAAATCATTTGGGCAGGTTTGCAACGCACGTACCAGTGACATCGCTGAATCTGGAGAGACCAGTCCAGTACTGATTTTTGTGTTTAGTTGCCAACGATCTGATCGAGTGTCGATGTACTGGTCTACAACAATCCAACCAGGTTCAGAAGCTGGGAACAGTTCTCGAAGAAATTCAGCGTCTTCTATTTTCTCGACCCACTCGGTGGCATCTGTGAAATCTTTAGCCCAATGGTGCACGTCTAAAGGATGTGATGTTACGAAGTCCGCCAACCAATAGGGCGGTTTGGTGAGTTTGCCGTATGAAATCTGGAAGCATAGTTCGCTATACTCATCACCGTCATCATACTCGGATTTCTTGAGGGGGTGGCTAGCAAGGAATTCACCGGCCGCGCACCATTTGGCATGCCATTCCAGATGGGTTCGATACCGTTCCAACGTCGGAAGGGAACCGTGACTAGAGTCGCTAAGGTGGTACTCACGACCATTGAACCTGTTTTCTCGCGGTTCTCGGAAACCGTAGGGCTTTTGGTCAACCACGCCCCATTTGTCCACAATCCACCGCTCGGCCGACTTGAGGAAGTTCTCTGTGTTCGCGCCCTCAAACACTCTTAACCACGGAGTATACCAGTATCTAAGTGTATCCAAGGCATCAAAATGGAACCTTTCGGTTTCTCGATCAGCTTTGAAGAAATCATATGAGCCTGTCCGCTCAGATTTTGCCCCGGTTGTCGGGATGCCCGCATTAACAGTTGATATTTCCATCAGCTGGTCTTTGGTCAACTTAAGGATATCGGCTTGATGCAATTTCATGCATGCATCCGCTGCAAAAGCTCTAACGAGAATATGAGGAAACGACGTGTCTAGAGCTATCCGATATAGTTGGTTGCCAAGGCAATCTAAGGCGGCTGGTGCTTCTTCGCTGATGCGATCAAACATGATCATCATCCATAGTCTAACGGCCAGCCAATAGTATGGTTTCTTAGCTGCTCGAAATACGTCGTCCTCAGTATCTGGATACAGCTCCAAAATGTTAGCAAATACTTGTGAGTGGTTTAGTCTTGCGAGGCGCCGCCCCGCGTGAGCAGCTCGCCATCTAAGGCGTAGGTCTACGTCACTCATGTAGGTAACCAGAAAACGTGCAATCGCTTTGGATGGAGTGCCCGGGATTTCAGACGATACGATGTTTTCTCGGTCTTCTTCATCAATCTTTTCGACCAATCGACCTAAATACCACGATAGCACGGTGCCGCATTCCGCGTCTGAAAGCGAGCGAGAAAGGAATTGGGTCAACTGAAATATTTGTGGAGAACTTAGCCACAGAGCATTTTTTTCAAGGCCGCGCAAAATGATTTGTTCAGCAGAGTGCTTTTCAAGTTTGGCAAGAGCGAGCGCTGTTTCGAGTCTACTAACATCTCCAGCATAGCGGCTGATTAGGAAAGGGAAGGCAGATTCAATAAAAGAGGGCAAAGCCCTTTCACACCATCCGGCGACTGAAAGCTGTGACGACCACGCCTCTATCGTTTTGAATAGCGTGTCGACGATTTGTTGCTCGTCGTGTTCAACTATGATTTTCACCAACGCATCCAAGAATTTAACGCGATTTCCGACCACAACCTGCGATGCGGCGTGCGATAAAACGTGGGCCAGTGAAATGTATTCACCTTTGTCCCGTGCAGTATTCAATAACTGATCTGTGGAAGCGTGAAGAAGCTCTACATGGCAAAGTGTTTCTTGCTGCCAATTATGCTGATTCAAAATTAATTTTGATTTCTCCTTCGCTTTGGGCTGCTCGCGTTGTTTCTTTGGCTGCTCTGATACAACTGCCTTTTGCCTGGTTAATCTTCGCAAGCGTTCTGACCACCGCCCACCGTTCTGAGAGAGCAAAATGCCTTCGACATCCCTAGAAGCGTCCATCTCGCCTGTGACGATGTCGTGAGCAAACTCTTCTACAAGCTCTTTTTCGATTGGAGACGACGCATGCAAAACTGATTTGATTACGTTGTCTCGGGGACGGTCGGTCAGTTTTAGAAGCGCCGCCGCTTGAGCAGAGTCTATGTTCTTCAATTTGATGCCGCACGCAATTACGGCTTCTAGAGTTTGATAAACGCTTGCAAACCCGCTGTCGTCCCATCGTGCTACACATGCCAAGGCCGTGGAAAAATCCAGCGCGGCTATCCCTTCCATGGCCTCCGCCCAAGGAAAGTGCTCAACATTCTCTAAGCGTATCCCCGCATCAATCGCAAATTCTGCCAACTTCGCAGCATGCTCACGTCTATCAGTGGCCAATTCTTGGCTTCGGTTAACGATCAGTGCATTTAGAAACCTGATTTGATCCATCGCTTCAGAGTCTAGCTCATGGGCAACGGCGATGGCTTTCTGGAAGACGATGTTCCCGTCCTCCGGACTTATTGGAACAAGAAATTCCGCGAAGCTAGCCAACACTTCGGACTTTTCTCGAGCCCCCATCCGCTGTTTTTCAAAGCTGTTTACTGCGCTCGTCACTCGATTTAGCAGGTCAAAGTGCTGTGAATTGAATGCCGCAAGCGAGTTAAAGAAGGAAGTGATATTGCCTTCACCATATGGCAAGAAACCCTTGGCGACTTCGAACCCGAGTTTGGATATCAAGTCAATCGGAACATTCGCGGCGACCAAAACGACCAGTTTTTTCGCCATAATAGAACGGAGTCGCATCGAGCTGTGGTTTCGGTCAAACTGCCAATGATCTCGAGAGAATGATTTCTCTAGCTTCGCCAAGCGACCACTATCTGTGTTGACACTAGATTTCTGGAACAGGACTTCAGCCCGTCGAGCATAAAATGTAGCTACATGACCGACAAAATCTCTCAAGCCCTTTTCGTTATCGCTGCGGGAGCGCTTCTGCTTGCCGTCTTGTTGGTCTAATTCAGGAGGGGCCTCAGCCAGAATGCTCTGTCTGTCAATGGGTGAGCCGACGCAAAGTTCATAAAGAAAGTAAGATCGAATTATAGAGTCTATCAGACTAGATTGATGATCGTAGAGTTTGTCTACCCGACGTGCCTCAGCTAACCACAGTGGCTTCGTAATCGCTTTGACAAGTTCAATGTCAGAGTTGTTGGCGGCAAGGATTTCGGCACCGTCAAGCAGTACGCTTGATATTACGCTCCTTAATGTGCTCTCACCACTGTAGTTGTCCAATGATTTCGCTGAAATAGGATAACGCCGAGACAATAAAGTGAGGCCGTGCGCCAGCTTTTTCAGATCTATTGGCTGTCCTGCAAGGCGAAGAGGCACCAAGACGAATGGGGCTAGAAGTGGGCTCAGGTCTTTACCAATCTCTTGTAAGACTTCGAACCGTTGATCCGCCACAAGTCGCCTGATCGCAACGCGCGCAGCTCTGGCCGCAAAATCGAGAGGCCAACACCGAAACAGTTCGATTGCAGACTCTGCACCCGCTTCTAACGCCCGAGCCACCAGAGCATTGGCCATATCTTTGGGTTGGATACGCCAGCCCGAAACATGTCCGAATTCGTCTTCCTCTTTTTGCAAGGCTTCATCGCGCAAATCAAACCATGCTGCTATCCTTCTGCGAATTTCGCGAACTTGACCAAAGTTACCGTTTAATGCCTCGCGAGCGAGCAAATTTAGAAGTAGAGGTCCATGCTCCTCGACCTGATCAGGATCGCCCAAGATCAATCGGCTTCCAGTCGCACCTGCAAATCGAGAAGTGAGGTTGGGAAAATCAAGTAAAATTTTCCTTGTTGCATCATCGGTTTCTAGTGCTTCTGCGCCGATCAAAATGAACCGAATTGCTCTTTCCAAATTTCCAGCTGAACGGCAGACACCGATTGCATTAGTAAGGCGTTGGTTCCTTATTTCCATCCTCAACACTGGGTCTGGCACATTGCTAGCCAATGGTTCTGGTTCGGCTTGTACCAAGTCTAGCAACTCAGCTCCCATGTCGGACTTCAAGAGCAGTGGGACGACATTCAACGCTGCATATTCAGAGTGTCGGTGGTTCTCCAAGAACCTTTTTGCGACCTTGGACACAGTATCCGGAATTGATTTTTGACCTTTGCCGAATGCGAAGTGTTCAAAGTCTTCATCCGCGAAACTAATAGTATTTCCATGCAAGCGAACACCTGGTTCTAGATCGGTACAAATATCGCGTATTTGTGCTGTCGTTAGCTCCAAAGTGCCCGCCAGTTCCTTAATCGGAATTGGTCTTGGCAGCACCGCCAATGCTGCGCAGGCATCTTCTACATTAGCCGCTTTACCGGATTTCTTGACTGCTTCCGCGAACTGTTCTTCAAATATACCTTCCAGAGATTTGCCATTAGGCAGAAGCGGTTCGAGGGCCTTATTGGGGAATTTGGCCGTTTTTCCAAACGCGTAGTTTTGCACCCTCGGTGTACCGTTCGTGAGCTTGTGAAAATCATCTATCCAAGTTTCGGGGGCATCCCAAAAGAAGCGGACAAATTCTTCCGTCTCCTGTCGATTGAATGGAAGTAGTTCGAAAGGTTTAAACGAGCTTGGTAGGTTTAGGTCATCGAGCCTCCCGGTTCGTGCGCTCACTATAAGTGTCACGTTGCTCGGAAGATTTTCAAAGGAAACTAAATCGCCAACAAAACTTGGTTCTTTAGGCTCTCGGGCTTCTCCAGCGCTGATTGAATTGTCAGCCGCATCAATAACGATTGCGAGTTTTGCGTCTTGCCTAGTTCCGGCGAGTGTTTCGGCCGCTAATACAAGTCTTTTGTGGAACGCCCGGGAAAAGTCAGTGTCTGGCCTGGGTTCAAGGAAGGCCGGCAAGTTTAAACGGCTGGCCAATTCGTTGGATAGCTGCACGAAAGCATCGCGCGGCCTGTGGCGCATCGCGCTTGCATCCATGTATGATCCTGCGCCGTAGCAATCAAATACAACTACTTCTGAATCATCAGGGAGAAGTGTTTGAAATTCTTGTAGAACGGTGCTCTTCCCAACGCCGCCAGAGCCATGCAATAAGATGCGCTGTTCTCCAGCTACAATAGCATTGCGCAGATCAAGCGAGACTTGACGCGATACAAAATTCTCAACTGGCGTTACATTTGCAGGGCAGGGAAATAGAGCACGAGTATCTGATACCCCAAACTGTAGAAGCACTGACTCCTTGCTGATGCTCTCTCCAGCGGCTTCCGGCATCATCATTTTGTTTCGGACATAGTCTCGCAGTCTTAAAGCGACTTCTGAAAACTCGGACTCAGTCCATGCCGAAATCTCTATCAGCATTTTCTCTTCCATGAGAAAACGAGAGTTGGTCTGACTAACGAACTTTAGGCAGCGGGCGAATTCTTCAAATTCTTTAGGGGACAGGCCGCTCGCATACACGAGTCGGTGTAGTCTATCACCACCTGCTTGCCACTGATCCTTGAACGAACGAGGGACACCCTCGAGTTTTGCTTTCTCGATTGAATTAAGTACGAGTTCTGAAATGGGTTGGTTGGTAACTAGTTCTATTGAAATGTCGCTAAGGTTACCACCAGTTCGAAGCTTAACGGTCTCACGGAAAGCCTTACCCAACCCTCGCATAAGAGATGAAGAGGGGTCCACAGAACTAGGGCCATGGCATGCTCGAGATGGCGTCCATGATTTACTTGGTTCGCTGGCTGAATACTTGAGTTGTTGAAGTACAACGCGATCTGCATCTTGTATGCTTTCGCCACCGTACAAAAGCGTGCAGTCTACCCCATCCCATTGATGGCCCGACCCGTCAGCGGCAGGTACACCTTCTACTGTTATAGCTTCCAAATCACTTGAGCTGTCTAGTAGCTGCAACGCCGCACGTACCGCCCACAGTTCATGATAAACATCGCCTGTATTTGAACCGCGCGCTCCGCCGAAATCTATTTTTCTTGTCATCTAAATTGAAGACCTGATCACCTGTGAGAAATGAACCATTCAGACCATAAGCGTTTGTCAGAGTCCGGTACAGTACTTGCGTTCGACCACTAAAAAACGCCCGCTACTAACAAGCTACATCGTAGTGATTCATAGCGATCCTGAAGGCATCAAAGGGCCTTGTCGAGACTTTGCACAGTTCTTTTCCTGCGCCATTTCAGGCCTCTCTGAGCAACTACGCGAAACTTGCACCCGCCGTTGCTTGTTTGTGGAGGGCGCGTTTCGTTTCGAGAAACGTCAATTTCCCTGAACCGCAAGAGTTGCTCAGCGAATTGGTCGCATTCATCAGCGCGACATATATACCCACAGCGCAAAACTATGGGCAAACTACGCAAACTTATGGGGCGTGCGAAGTGTTATGCGCACACCTACACACCGTCAGAAATCCAGATTCTCGACGCTCAAAGCGTTTTTCTGGATAAATTCCCGACGAGGTTCGACAACATCACCCATTAGCTTGGTGAACAGATCGTCAGCTTCCACCATATCGTCTACGCGCACCTGAAGCAGCGTGCGTGCATGCGGGTCCAAAGTTGTTTCCCAAAGCTGGTCGGGGTTCATCTCTCCCAGACCTTTGTAGCGCTGCAGGGACAGGCCCTTTTCCCCTTCTTCCAGAATGGCGCGCAGAAGGTCCAGCGGACCGTGGATCAATTGGCTACGATCACGGCGCATCAACGTGGCCGAGGTGTTGTAGACCTCTTGCAGGCTTTGCGTGAAGCTGCCTGTTTTGCGGGCCTCCCCCGACCGCAGCATCGGGCCGTCCAAGGTGCGAACCTCTTCGACACCACGCAGAATGCGGGCTAGGCGAATTCCGTGATCCTGCGTTATCCGGCCCTGCCAGCCACGCTCATACTCCAACGCGATCAGATCAAGACGGGCGGCAACCTTGTCAGCCACCCCTTGCAGGTCGGCGTCCACCGCACCCGGCACAAAGGCACCGGCAACGGCTGCCTGTTCCAGAATGTGGCGCGGGTAGTGCGTCGGGAAGGCGTCCAGAACACGTTTCAACTGGCGCGCTTCGTCCACCACGCGGGCCAGATCCTGACCAATGATCTCTTCGCCCGATCCCAGTTTCAGCACGGCGCCCTCGATCCCCTGATTGACGAGATAATCGTCCAGTGCCGCCTGATCTTTCAGATAAACCTCTGATTTACCGCGCGAAACCTTATAAAGCGGCGGTTGCGCAATATAGAGATACCCACCTTCGATCAGTTCAGGCATTTGCCGGTAGAAGAACGTCAGCAACAGGGTCCGGATGTGCGCACCGTCCACATCCGCGTCAGTCATGATGACAATCTTGTGGTAACGCAGCTTTTCGATGTTGAACTCATCGCGGCCAATACCCGTGCCCAGCGCCATGACAAGATTGCCAATCTCTTGCGAGGACAACATCCGGTCAAACCGCGCGCGTTCCACGTTCAGAATCTTACCGCGCAGCGGCAGAACCGCCTGAGTCAGCCGGTCACGGCCCGTTTGCGCCGACCCTCCGGCTGAATCCCCCTCAACAAGGAAGACTTCGGTTTTGGAGGGGTCTTTTTCGGAACAATCCTTCAGCTTGCCCGCCAGATAGTTCACATCCATCGCCGTTTTGCGGCGGGTCAGTTCACGCGCCTTTCGCGCGGCCTCGCGTGCCAGCGCGGCCTCGATGATCTTGCCGACGATCGCCTTGGCCTCGGTCGGGTTTTCTTCAAACCACTCGGCAAGTTTTTCGTTCATCAGACCTTCGACCGCCGGACGAACCTCGGAACTGACCAGCTTGTCTTTCGTCTGTGACGAGAATTTCGGATCAGGCACTTTGACTGACAGCACACAGGTCAGACCTTCGCGCGCGTCATCACCGGTAAAGCTGACCTTTTCCTTTTTCGCGATCCCGCTGGACTGCGCGTAGTTGTTGATCGTCCGGGTCAGGGCACCTCGGAAACCCGCCACATGGGTACCGCCATCGCGCTGAGGTATATTGTTGGTAAAGGGCAGGACAGATTCGTGATAGCTGTCATTCCACCACATTGCGATTTCCACGCCGATATCGTCGCGCTCGCCCTTGATATAGATCGGCTCGGACATGGCGGGGGTTTTGGACCGGTCGAGGTACTTGACGAATTCCTTGACCCCACCTTCATAGAACAACTCGGTTTCCAGCCGCTCCGCCGGACGCTCGTCAATCAGGATGATCCGCACGCCCGAATTCAGGAAAGCCAGTTCGCGCAGGCGTTTTTCCAATGTCTCGAATGAGTATTCGAGGTTCGAGAATGTATCGGTCGAAGCCAGAAACCGCACTTCTGTTCCTGTCCGGTCTCCGCATTCACCGACAACCTTCAGGTGCTCAGCGGTTTCGCCACCTTCAAACCGCGCGACATGCTCTTTGCCATTGCGCCAGACACGCAGTTCCAACCAATCCGAAAGCGCGTTCACCACGGAAACACCCACACCGTGCAGGCCGCCTGACACCTTGTACGAGTTGCTGTCGAATTTTCCGCCGGCATGCAGTTGGGTCATGATGACCTCGGCCGCCGACACGCCTTCTTCCGGGTGGATGTCCACCGGAATACCACGCCCATTGTCGCTGACCGAAACACTGGAATCGGCGTGAATTTTCACCGTCACATGGTCAGCATGACCCGCCAGAGCCTCGTCAATCCCGTTGTCGACAACCTCATACACCATATGGTGCAGACCCGAGCCATCATCCGTGTCCCCGATATACATGCCGGGGCGTTTGCGAACTGCCTCCAAGCCTTTGAGAACCTTGATAGAATCTGCGCCGTATTCTTGAGGGGCCTGTGCGTCTTCGGACATTCAGTCAGTACCTATATTATTTTGGTAACTTATACGTTTTCTGGTAGGGATTGTCACGCCATCCCCCAATATTTTGTGGTTTTCCGGATCGTTTTTTGCCGCCCCGAGAGGGGCTCACAAACGATCGATATCAGACGCGATATCCGCTGCAATTTGCGCCGCATCAACGTCTGTGCGTTCAGCGGACAAGCGCAGCCCCAGAATGTCTGACTGATACCTGGCCGCCAAACGATCCGGATCACGTCCCGCCCCGATTTCACCGGCATCCTGAGCCTTGCGAAACAGATCAGCGAAACAGTCTTTCATTTCCGCCATGTAATGCGCCGCCTGATCCGCAAGGTCATGATCCTTCGCCTTCAACTCGGCATATGTCTTTGCCAACATGCAGGCCTTTGCCGGGGTCTCGGCTGCTTCGATCACCAATCGGGGCTGTGCCTTCAGCGCCTCCTTCGGACCCAGTCTCTCAGCCAGGGCCTTTAGGCGCGCCAAACCTTCTTGCGTATAACTCTCCAGCGTCAGCGCATAGAGCGCATCTTTCGACCCGAACGCCGCATAAAAACTGCCGGGCTTCAGCTTCAGTTCCCGCTCCAGATCCTTCAGCGATGTACCAGCCCAGCCCTGACGCCAGAAGATATCCTTCGCCTTCGCGATCAACACGTCACGATCGTATGCGGGTTTGCGGGGCATCAGCATCACCAATTCTTGAACGTTCACTCAAATATATACTTGAGCGATCACTCAAGAAACCCTAAATACGACCCATCGCGCCAGAAACAGGAGTTCCGACATGGCCAATTTCCCGTCTCACGACCTCGAAACCGCGCCTGAAGCGTCCAAACCGCTGCTGCAAAAGTCTCAGGCCGCTTTTGGTCGCTTGCCCGGCCTGCATAAGGTCATGGCCGAAAGCCCTCAACATCTGGAAGGCTACCAGATTTTGCACGGCCTGTTCCTGAAAACCGATTTCGACAATGATGAGAAAACCGTCGTCTGGCAGACCATCAATGTTGAAAACGAGTGCCACTACTGCGTGCCCGCCCACACCGGGATCGCCAAGATGATGAAGATCTCGGACGAGATATCGGACGCCCTGCGTAACGAAACTCCGTTGCCTTCAGCCAAACTCGAAGCACTGCGCACCTTCACCCTGCAAGTGATGGAAACCCGCGGCAACCCGACCGGCGACCAGCTTCAGGCGTTCTTTGACGCGGGCTATTCACACCGCGCGGTTCTGGATGTCGTGCTGGGTCTGGCCCAGAAAACCATGTCGAACTACGTCAACCACATGGCCAAAACCCCGGTGGACGAGGTTATGCGCGGCTTTCTGTGGGAACGCAAAATCAGCGAACCGGCCTAAGCGGTCACGACCGAGCCCTGATCGCTGTCGGTAACGATCAGCGTCTGGGCCCGGTCGCCCATTTCCGCAAACAGTTCGGGCCCGGTACCCGTCATCCAGGCCTGAGCGCCCAGCGCGCAAATCTCGTCATAAAGCGCTGCGCGCCGCCCAGCATCCAGATGCGCGGCCACCTCATCCAGCAGAACGATCGGAGGTGCGCCCAGCATTGCCGCCAGCGCCCGCGCATTGGACAGGATCAGCGACACCAAGAGCGCTTTCTGCTCACCAGTGGAACACTCCCTTGCCGGCACGCCCTTGGCCGCGAACACACCATACAGGTCGGACCGATGCGGCCCCACCAGGGTCCGGCCTGCTGCCAGATCCCTAAACCGGCTCTCGCCCAACGCGTCTCGCAAATCTTCCGCCGTCTCGGGCATTGCGCCTTCGGTTTGCACCAACTCCAGCTCGGCCGAAGGAAAGACCGTTTCCGCCCTGTCCTGCGCTGCCCGCAGAAGATCCAGCGACCTCAACCGCGCGGTATGGATGCGGTGCCCTGTCTCGGCCAACTGCCCTTCAAGCGCGGCGTACCAATGCGCATCCCTGATCTGCTCTTTCAGCAAACGGTTACGTTCGCGCATCGCTTTTTCATAGATCAGCGATGCTTCAGCGTGGGCTGGGTCAAAACTCAGCGCGATACGGTCCAGAAACCGCCGACGCCCTTCCGCCCCTTCAATCCACAGACGGTCCATTGACGGGGTCAGCCAGACAACTCGCGCAAGTTTCCCCAGATCGATCTGCGTCACCGACTTGCCATCAATTCGCACCTGTCGCGCTGCACCGCCCTCGGACCAAGTTTCGATCTCAAACCGCTGCCCCTGAGCGTCCAGCAACCCAGACAGTTTCCAACCCAACGCCTCGGGCCGTCGGGTCATCTCGGCTGCACTCGCCCGCCGCATTCCGCGACCGGGTGAAAACAACGACACCGCTTCAAGAAGATTGGTCTTCCCGGCCCCATTTGGCCCGTGAATAGCAACGGGACGTCCGTCCAGAGACAACCGCGCCAGCTTATGAGATCGAAAATGCGAGACCGTAAGCTCGGTCAGGGCCAATCCCATGACCCCTCCCTTCATCTTTTCAAAATTACTCCCGCCGGAGGCATCGCGCGTCCGCGCGATCAGACGCGCATCGGCATGACGACGTATACAGCACTCAGGTCGTTGCCTTCACGCATCAATGTCGGGTCACCAGCCGAGTTGAACAGGAAAACTGCATTCTCACGATCCACCTGAGACGCAATCTCCAACAGGTATTTGGCGTTGAACCCGATCTCCAACCGCTCATCCCCGTAAGCGACAGCCAATTCCTCCTCGGCCGCGCCGCTGTCAGGAGCATTCACCGACAAGATCAGCTTGTCGCCTTCCAATTGCAACTTCACTGCCCGCGACCGTTCCGACGAAACAGTCGCCACGCGATCTACGGCCTGCGCGAATTCAGCAGCATCCACTTCAAGCTTGCGGGTATTTCCTTGCGGGATAACACGTGTGTAGTCGGGGAAGGTGCCGTCAATAACCTTCGACGTCAGCGTGATATCCGGCGTGGCAAAGCGTACCTTGGTTTCACTGACCGAAACGGCGATATCCATCTCGTCGTCATCCAACAGCTTGCGCAACTCGCCCACTGTTTTGCGAGGCACGATCACGCCCGGCATATCCGCCGCGCCATCCGGCAAATCTGCGTCAATTCTCGCTAGCCGGTGGCCATCGGTGGCCACACAACGCAACACTTTTCCACCCTCGGACCCATCCGCCACATGCATGTACACACCGTTCAGATAGTACCGGGTCTCTTCGGTCGAGATGGCGAATTTGGACTTGTCGAACAACCGGCGCAGCAATGCTGCCGACGCGCTGAAATTCGATTGATATTCCGAGGACGCCATCACCGGAAAATCTTCTTTTGGCAGTGTCGCCAGCGAAAAATTCGACCGACCCGCTTCAACTGTCAGCCGTCCTGCGGCGCTGTCAGCAGTCAATGTCACCAGCGCACCGTCCGGCAGTTTGCGCACAATCTCATGCAGGGTTGTTGCCGCGACGGTCGTCGCGCCCGCCTTTTCGACCTGTGCGGGTGCCTTATCGACCACTTCGATATCCAGATCGGTGGCACGGAACTGGACCTGATCGCCTTCGGCCTCGATCAGGACATTGGCAAGTATAGGAATGGTATTGCGACGTTCTACAACGGACTGAGCCTGCGAAACGGCTTTAAGAAGGGTGCCGCGTTCAATGCTGATCTTCATACCCTCAATTCCTCTGACTTGCGTACCGACATGGGCGGGACTGGCACGTTAGCGGTTCCACCCCGAGGCACAAGGATTTTTTACGGATTTCTGGGTTGGAATGCACCAACCGTCAAGTGCGGCGTGCCCCACACGCCTCAGTTCTGGTGCAACCGTGGATTCTTACGCACAAAAAACGCCCCGGCGCAGAAGCCCGGAGCGTTTCATAGCACCGCTGGCACGGTTCAGGCTTCGAGAGAACGGCGCAGCATTTCCACGTCTTCAGCGATCTGACCATCGGTCAGTTTCAGCTCTTCAATGCGCTTGACGCCATGCATGACCGTGGTGTGGTCGCGCCCGCCGAACCGGCGGCCGATCTCTGGCAGCGACCGGCTGGTCAGCTGCTTGCACAGATACATCGCCACCTGACGGGGGCGCGCGTAGGATCGCAGGCGCTTGGGACCGATGATATCAGACATGCGGATGTTGTAGTATTCGGATACTTTCCGCTGAATCTCTTCAACCGTGATCTTACGCTCGGATGCGCGCAGGACATCTGCCAGACAATCCTGCGTCAGCTCCATGTCGATCTCGCGTCCAACCAACGAGGCAAAGGCAAACAGACGTGTCAGAGCACCTTCCAGCACGCGGACATTGGTCGAGATACGATGAGCCAAAAATTCAAGGACGCCATCTGCAATCGTCAGGTCGGGATAGGAACTGCTATATTGCTGGACCTTGTTCTGAAGAATGCCCAGACGCAATTCATAGTCGGTCGGATGCAGGTCAACGACCAAACCACATTGAAGGCGGGACTTTACACGATCTTCCAGATCCTTGATTTCGCCCGGGGCGCGGTCGGCCGAGATGATGATCTGCTTGTTCTGATCCACCAGCGCATTGAACGTATGGAAAAACTCTTCCTGAGTAGAATCCTTTCCGGCAATGAACTGCACGTCATCGACCATCAACACATCGACCGAACGGAACAAATGTTTGAAATCCATCATCCGGCGTTCCCGCAGGGCCTGCACGAAGCGATACATGAACTGTTCGGCTGACAGGTACAGGACATTCAGTTCCGGATGCTTGGTTTTCAGCTCCCAGGCAATTGCGTGCATCAGGTGGGTCTTACCCAGACCCACTCCACCATACAGAACAAGCGGGTTGAATGTTACCGGGCCGCCTTCGGACACACGGCGCGCGGCAGCATGGGCCAGCTCGTTGGGTTTACCCACCACAAAACTGTCAAAGGTGAAACGTGAATCGAGCGGCGCGGCCTGCAACGACTCCAAAGCGTTCTGCGCACTATCCGTCGCCGCTAAGGGTACCGGCTCAGGCTGAGTTTCGGTGACCACCTTGGCTGCGGGCTTGGGACGCGCGGGCGAGTTGGCAGCAACACGGAAGTCCAGACGCTGAACGGTTTCCCCAGCCGTATTCAGCTCGTACAAGATGAGGTCCGCAAAATTCTGGCTAACGTAGTTCCCCATAAAGTTCGTTGGCACGGAAAAAACCGCCACACCATCCTGCAGCTCTTTAAATTCCAGAGGCTCGATCCATGTGGTGTAATTATTCCGACCGACAGCCTTCAGCAATTTGTTACGCAGTAGTCCCCATTTCTCTTGTGTCATTCAGCGCCTCACGCATCCCATTCTTATTGGCCTGTCGGCCTTATCATACGAAGCCGGTTGCCCGGTCTTGCATTCACACACCCAAAGGGAACCTGTCGCCAAACCTAACGGTTTGGCGGGGATTGCCCCTGAAAGTTCGGTGCACCCGGATTTTCGACGCTCAAAAATAGATGAGCGTCCCGAAACTCGGGCTGCACGTCACAATCTCAATTTTCAGACAGGGCCGAGAATCCCGGATAACCCGGACTTCGCGGCAGATCGGCAGCCCAGCTTGCGCCAGTCGTCGACGAATGTTTCCAGATCGATCTGATGCCCGTCAGTCCGATCGAGTAAACAGCCTGTCCCCCCAAGCGAGTGAATCGCTGACATCAGTGGTAGCAACTTGAAATGGGGCGCGGCAACGAAACTCTGATATTGACTCGGGTCTTTGGTCGAAAGAATCTCTCGGTTTCGTGAAGGCGCGGTATTCCGGCAACACGAAAAAAGCGCCGCAATGCGCAGCGCCTTTGACATTAGTTCAGCCTTGCTGACTTGACCTAAGGTAACCCTCAGGCTTTAGCCCAGAGCTTTGACCCGGGCCGACAGGCGCGACATTTTACGCGCGGCAGTGTTCTTGTGGAACACGCCTTTGGTGACGCCGCGCATCAGCTCAGGCTGGGCGGCGCGCAGTGCTGCGGTTGCCGCATCTTTGTCACCGGATGCAATCGCTTCTTCGACTTTACGCAGATAGGTGCGGATGCGCGAACGACGCGCTTTGTTAACAGCGAAACGCTTTTCGTTCTGACGGGCGCGTTTCTTTGCCTGGGGCGAATTTGCCATGTGTCTCTGACCTTCGTTCGGTACGGTTATCAAGGGTTGCGCGCCACGGATATATCCGCACCGGATCAGAAATCACGAGTGTGAGTCGGGCCAAGCGGGCCGCACGCGCATGTATTGCGGCGCTCAATACCGAACATTTCAAGGATTGCCAAGCCGATTCTTGGGGCTCACAAATCGGGTAAAGAAAAGGCGGGCATAGCCCGCCTTTCATTAGTCTCTTGCGTTTTACTTGTCGCGAAACTGCGCAGCCCGCTTTTCAAGAAACGCCGCCATGCCCTCTTTCTGGTCCTCGGTGGCAAACATGGAATGGAAGACGCGACGCTCAAACAGCATTCCTTCACTCAGCGGAAGCTCGTAACTGCGATTGACCGCTTCTTTTGCCGCCGCTGCCGTCAGTGCCGATTTCTCGGCTATTTTTTGCGCCGCACCGACGGCTTCCTCGATCAGCTTCTTGGCCGGTACGACCCGGCTGACCAAACCAGCGCGCTCGGCTTCGTCCGCGTCCATAAACCGACCAGTCAGGTTCATGTCCATCGCCTTGGACTTGCCGACAAAGCGCGTCAAACGCTGGGTGCCGCCCAACCCGGCTATGACGCCAAGGTTGATTTCAGGCTGGCCGAATTTTGCAGTGTCCGCCGCAATGATGAAATCGCAAAGCATTGCCAACTCGCATCCCCCACCCAGAGCATAGCCCGCAACCGCGGCGATGATCGGTTTGCGAATCGCCAAAACCCGGTTGTTTGCATCAGCAAAAAGGTTGGTGGTGTAGACATCGACAAAGCTCATCTCGGACATTTCCCTGATGTCCGCGCCTGCGGCAAAGGCCTTGTCCGATCCGGTGATGACGATGCAACGCACCTTGTCGTTGCTGTCCGCCTCTTCCAGCGCGGTACACAACTCACCCAGCAACTGGGAGTTCAGCGCATTCAACGCATCCGGTCTGTCGAGTTTGATTAAGGCGACGTGGTCTTCGATTTCGACGATGATCGTCTCAAAAGCCATGAGAAAAAAGCTTCCGGTTGTTCCGTTCAGTTACGAGTCCTTACCACGCGAATTCTCTGGATCAAGCTATCTTTGGCATTGCGCACAGTAGAAGGATGAGCGACCGGACTGGGTGATTCTCTGGATCAGACCAGTGCAACCTTCGGTGCGGCAGGGCTTTCCTTCGCGACCGTAGACATCAAAGCTGTGCTGAAAATATCCAAGTTCTCCATCAGCTTGGCGGAAATCCCGCAGGGATGATCCGCCTGCTTCGATCGCGTCCTGCAACACCCTCCGAATGATGGGAACCAGCGATGCGACACGTGCCGCAGATATTTGCCCTGCTTTGCGACGTGGCGACACCTTGCCGCGATAAAGTGCCTCGCAAACATAGATATTCCCCAATCCGGCAACGATTCCCTGATCCAGCAGAGCTGATTTGACAGGGGTATTCCTGCCTTTGAATGCTTCAATCAGGTGTTGCTCATGGAAATCATTACCCAAGGGCTCTGGTCCCAGAACCGCCAGAAGCTTGTGATCTTCGGCCGTGGCTGTGGGCAGTAGGTCCATCGCCCCGAACCGGCGTGGGTCGTTAAAGGTGATACGCGCCCCGTTGGCCATGTGAATAACAACATGGTCATGTTTCTCAGCGGCAGGATGTTCGCGCAGGAAATGACCCAGTGGGTCCCCTGACACCGTCATTCGCCCCGACATCCCCAGATGTATCAACAAGGTCTCGCCACTGCTGAGATCGGCCAGGATGTATTTCGATCGCCGCCTTAACCGATCCACCCGCTGCCCGGTCAGCCGTTCTGCCATGCGTTCGGGGAATGGCCAGCGCAGATCGGGGCGGTTCACATCGGCGCGTTCTATCACCATGCCCTCCATCGCGGGAGCAAGACCCCGTCTTACTGTCTCGACCTCGGGCAATTCTGGCATTACAGGGCTCCTATTCCAAAGGGCCGCATTGTGCCCCGCTTCCAGAGCCCTATAACAGAAGCGAAATTCGACAAACGGCAAGGCTTATGTCCGACAACAGCGACAACACCACTCATTTCGGGTTCGAAACCGTACGCGAGGCTGACAAGGCCGGGCGCGTGCAGGGCGTGTTCAACTCGGTCGCCTCGAAATATGACGTGATGAACGACGTCATGTCGATGGGTATCCACCGGGTCTGGAAAGACGCGATGATGGACTGGCTGGCACCACGCCCCGGTCAGCGTTTGCTGGATGTTGCAGGCGGAACCGGTGACATTTCCTTTCGCTTTCTGAAACGTGCAGGCTATGGCCATGCCACGGTTCTTGATCTGACAGAACCCATGCTGATCGAAGGCCGGCAACGCGCAGAAGCCGACCAGATGGCCGACAGCCTGAACTGGGTGGTGGGCGATGCCATGGCCCTGCCATTCGAAGACAACACCTTTGACGTCTACACGATTTCTTTCGGCATCCGGAACGTGACCCGCCCGCAAGAGGCCCTGAACGAAGCCTTTCGCGTGCTGAAACCCGGTGGCCGCCTGATGGTACTGGAGTTCAGTCAGCTTCCCAATGACGGGCTGCAGAAGCTCTATGACCTCTACAGCTTCAATGTCATTCCACGCATGGGAAAGCTGATCGCGAATGATTACGACAGCTATCAGTATCTGGTGGAGTCGATCCGCAAGTTCCCCGATCAGGAAACCTTCCTGAACATGGTCCGAACTGCTGGCTTCGAAAACGCCAAATACCGCAATCTCAGCATGGGTATCGCCGCGCTGCATTCCGGCTGGAAGATCTGACGCATGCGTGGTCCCCACAACATCATCCGCCTGATCCGTACAGGCGCAACGCTTGAGCGCACCGGTGCCATGAACGTGGTCCTCGACGCGTTCGAGGCGCCAAGGGCTATCCGGTTTCTTGCCCACGCTCTAGGCAAACCGTTTTGGTGGCTGGGGTACAAGGGCGACCCGGAAATGCCGCCTGCAACACGTGCACTCACCGCTTTGGGCCCGGCCTACATCAAGTTTGGTCAGGTGCTTTCGACGCGCCCGGATGTAGTAGGCGATGAACTGGCTGTGCAACTTCGTGTTTTGCAGGACAAGCTGCCGCCGTTCTCGAAAGCCGTGGCTTTGGCCGAAGTGGAAAAGGAACTGGGGCAGCCTGTTGCCGAGATATTCTGCGATTTCAGTGAACCCATTGCAGCCGCGTCCATTGCTCAGGTCCACAAAGCCAAACTTGTTAGCACGGGCGAGGATGTCGCCGTCAAAGTTCTGCGCCCAGGGATTGAGCGCGCATTTCGCAAGGACGTGGACGCGTTTTATTTCGCCGCTCGCATAGTCGATTTGTTTGCGCCCGGTGCTCGCCGATTGCGTCCGATGGAGGTCATTGAACATTTCGATGGCGTTGTACGGGGCGAACTGGATCTGCGTCTGGAAAGCGCTGCCGCCTCGGAATACGCGGCCAACACAAAAGACGACACAGGGTTCTGGCTGCCGCCCGTCTTGTGGTCACTGTCGGCACGGCGCGTGATGACACTCAGCTGGGCCGACGGTGTTGCATTGGGTGAAAATGACGCACTGGACGCCGCAGGCCACGATCGCCGCGACCTGGCTGAACGTGTGCTGCGTCTATTCCTTCTTCACGCCTTGCGCGACGGCTATTTCCACGCCGATATGCATCAGGGCAACCTAAAGGTCGCCGCCAACGGTGACATCATCGCTTATGATTACGGTATCATGGGCCATATCGACGAATACACGCGCCGGGTCTATGCCGAGATCCTGTTCGGTTTCATCCGCCGCGACTACAAGCGCGTGGCCGAAGTGCATTTCGAAGCCGGTTACGTTCCTGCACATCAGGACGTCGATGAATTCGCCCGCGCCCTGCGTGCGGTTGGCGAACCGATCTTCGGTATGGATGCCTCGCATATTTCGATGGGCCGTTTGCTAAGCTATCTGTTCGAAGTGACAGAGCGTTTTGGCATGGAGACACGTACCGAGCTGATCCTCCTACAGCGCACGATGGTCGTGGTTGAAGGTGTTGCCCGGTCACTGGATGACCACATCAATATCTGGGAAGTCGCCCGCCCCGTGGTCGAAGATTACATTAAACAATCCATCGGCCCGCGCGCCGCGCTTCGTGACTTTGCCAAAACCGCTTTGGTTCTGGCACGCTTTGGTCCGCGCCTGCCGACATTGGTCGAAAACGCGTTGATTGCACAGACACACAAAGAAGAACCGGAAAACTCGGGTCTTTTGCCAAAAATCCTGCCAGCCGCTCTCGGTGCAGTTGCCGGCGCAGCCATAGTTTTGTTGATCACGACACTCGGCTGGTTGTGATCCGCAAGCTTCATCTGGCTGAAAACATCCTCGGGGGGAATCGCGCCTTGCGCGATGGGGGGGCAGACAGCCCCCCTTGCCCAAACCTGGATCAGAGCCGCTCGATGGCAATGGCTATCCCCTGACCGCCACCAATACACATGGTGATCAACCCTTTTGATCCGCCTGTGCGCTCCAACTCATAAAGCGTCTTCATGGTAATGATGGCGCCCGTCGCACCGACAGGATGCCCCAGCGCAATCGCACCTCCATTCGGGTTCACCTTCGCTGCATTCAACCCAAGCTCCTGGTTGACTGCCAGCGCCTGCGCGGCAAATGCTTCGTTGCTTTCGATCACATCAAAGTCTTCCGCCGACAAACCCGTCTTCCTGAGCAGGTTTTGCACGGCCGGTACCGGGCCAATACCCATGACTTCGGGGCGCACGCCAGCATGTGCATATCCGATCACGCGCGCTTTTGGCTTCAACCCGGCCTTTTCCGCCGCTTCCGCCGTTGCCAGCACCATCGCCGCCGCGCCATCGTTGATGCCCGAGGCATTGCCCGCCGTCACACGCCCATCTTTCTTGAACACTGGTCGCAACCCGGCCAGCGCATCTGCGGTTGTCGCTTTGGGATGCTCATCAACTTTGAAATCCACCATGTCGCGCTTAACCTTCACCTGAACGGGCACGATCTGGCTTTCGAAATATCCGGCTTCAATTGCGGCTGCCGCGCGGGTCTGGCTGGTCAGGGCGAAGTCATCCATCTGTTCACGGCTGATCTGGTGTTCATCGGCAACGTTCTCGGCCGTCACACCCATGTGCCCTGTGCCAAAGGGGCAGTTCAACGCACCCAGCATCATGTCCAGCGAAGTGACATCACCCATTTTCGCGCCCCAGCGCGCCTGTGGAACAATGTAAGGGCTGCGCGACATGCTTTCTGCGCCACCTGCCACAGCGAAATCGGCATCGCCAAGCATCAAGGACTGCATCGCCGACACGATCGCCTGTGCGCCCGAGCCACACAGACGGTTTACATTCATCGCAGGGGTGCTGTTCGGAATCCCGGCCTGCATCGCGGCAACACGCGACAGGTACATGTCCCGAGGCTCGGTATTGATGACGTGGCCAAACACAACATGCCCGATTTGCGCACCTTCTACCCCTGACCGTTCCAAGGCCGCTTCGGTGACCACCGTCGCCAGATCAATGGGGGCGGTTGACGCAAGCGCGCCACCGAAAGTTCCAATCGCGGTGCGCGCACCATCCAGCAATACGATGTCTGTCATGTCTTTCTCCTCTTGGAATCGTCGTCAGTATGCACATGCAGCATGATCCTGTCCTATAGGACGTGCCGTCACGGATGGAATTGACAAGCCGGGTCCCAACACGCATGGATTCCGTCATGACGGAGAACACAGACGATATCCTGAACCTTTTGCCTGCTCGCCTGAAAGAAGCACGCCGGGCCAAAGGACTGTCGCTGGAAGCAGTCGCAAACCTGAGCGGCGTATCCAGGTCCATGGTAAGCCAGATCGAACGCGGTGAAAGCAGCCCGACGATCTCGACCCTCTGGAACCTGACCCGTGCATTACAGGTGGATTTTGCCGGTCTTCTGGAAGGATCAAAAGCCAGTGATCAGATCGAGGTGCTGCGCGCGTCCGAAGTGCCCAGCATCGACAATATGGGGCAGAACTGCCGCATTCGCATCCTGTCCCCACCGGAAGAGGCCGGTGGTCATGAGGTTTATGATATCGAGTTCGACAAAGGCGGGGCCTTGAACAGCCAGCCGCATGCGCGCGGCGCGCGTGAGCAGCTGACCGTGCTGGAAGGCGCCGTCAAAGTTAAATCGGGCAGTGCCGTGTCGGATCTGAGCCAAGGGGACACCGCCCGCTATGCCGCGGATATCGTGCATTCCATCTCAGCCAAAGAACCAGCGCGGGTGTTTTTGATCGTAAAGAACGCCTGACGTCAGCAAATTTCCGCCTTCACGGAAAATTTTCCTGTATATTGAAATTCCCCTATTTGGGAAATTCATCCGCTATGTTAGATGTGCGACTCAGTTGAACGGAGGTCGCCATGGCAGATGCATTCCTGTCCCACATCACGGACACACTCGCACAGATCGAATCCGAGGGGCTGTATAAGCGCGAACGAATGATCACCTCGCCTCAGGGCGGTGAGATTACGGTGGGCGGCAAACGGGTGATCAACCTGTGCGCCAACAACTATCTGGGTCTTGCGGATCACCCCGCGCTGATCGAGGCCGCAACAAATGCGATGGGTCCGAAAGGATTCGGCATGGCCTCGGTCCGGTTCATCTGCGGAACACAGGATATTCACCGTGAACTGGAACAGCGGTTGGCGAAATTCCTGAACAAGGATGATGCGATCCTGTTCGCGGCCTGTTTTGATGCCAATGGCGGGTTGTTCGAACCGTTGCTGGGGCCTGAAGATGCCATCATTTCGGACAGTCTGAACCACGCCTCTATCATTGACGGGGTGCGGCTGTGCAAGGCCAAGCGCTATCGCTATCTGAACAATGACATGAATGACCTTGAAGCGTGGCTGAAGCAGGCGCGCGAGGATGGCGCGCGTCATATCATGATCGCAACCGATGGCGTGTTCTCGATGGATGGCTATCTGGCCAACTTGCCGAAAATTCGCGAACTGGCTGATAAATACGATGCCATCGTCATGGTCGATGATTGCCATGCAACAGGCTTCATCGGGCCGCGCGGCGCCGGAACACCGGATCACTTTGGTGTTGGTGTCGACATTCTGACAGGAACTTTGGGCAAGGCACTTGGGGGGGCAATCGGCGGCTACATCGCCGGGCCGCAGCCAGTGATCGACCTGCTGCGGCAGCGGGCGCGGCCCTATCTGTTCTCGAACTCGCTGCCGCCATCCATCGTCGCCGCAGGGCTTGAGGCGATCCGCCTGGTCGAAGAAGGCGACATTCTACGCGCGCAGTTGTTCGGAAACGCAAAGTACTGGCGTGCCGGTCTGGAAAAGCTTGGCTTTGACCTTTTGCCCGGTGAACATCCGATCATCCCTGTCATGCTGGGCGATGCGACGCTGGCACAAGAGATGGCCGCCAAGCTGTTTGACGAGGGCGTGTATGTCTCGGGCTTCTTCTTTCCTGTTGTTCCCCGCGGACAGGCGCGGATCAGAACGCAGATGAACGCCGCCCTGACGCGGGACGAACTGGACCGCGCGCAGGCGGCCTTTGGCAAGGTCGGCAGGGAACTGGGGGTGATCTGATGCGACCCAACACGATGAAAGCGCTGGAAAAGTCGAAGCCTGAAGAAGGGTTGTGGATGGTACAGGCCCCGGTTCCCGAAATCGGGCCTGATGAGGTGCTGATCAAGATCAACAAGACCGGAATTTGCGGTACCGACATTCACATCTGGAACTGGGATGAGTGGGCCTCTCACACCGTTCCGGTTCCGATGATCACTGGTCATGAGTTCGCCGGGGAAATCGTCGAAGTCGGGCGCAACGTCACCGGGCTGGACGTTGGGCAGCGCTGTTCCGGCGAAGGGCATCTGATCGGCACTGAAAGCCGTCAAAGCCGCGCAGGCAAATTTCACCTCGACCCCGGCACGCGCGGGATCGGGGTGAATGAACAGGGCGCGTTTGCGCAATACCTGAAACTGCCTGCTTTCAACGTTGTTCCCCTGCCGGACGATATCCCGGATGAGATCGGGGCAATCCTTGATCCGCTGGGCAATGCTGTACACACCGCGCTAAGCTTTGACCTTCTGGGGGAGGACGTCCTGATCACCGGCGCAGGACCCATCGGCATCATGGCGGCCGCCGTTGCCCGCCATGCAGGTGCCCGCAATGTTGTGATTACGGACATTAACGCTGAACGATTGAAACTGGCTGAACATGTGGTGCCGTCGGTGCGGACCGTTGATGTTTCCAAACAAGATTTGCACGACATCATCGCACAGCTTGGAATGAAAGAAGGCTTTGATGTGGGGCTTGAAATGTCCGGCTCACAAGCCGCGCTTGACCAGATGGTCGAGGCGCTTGTGATGGGTGGGAAAATCGCCCTGCTGGGGATACCGCCGGGGAAATCTCCGGTCGACTGGTCGCGTATCGTTTTCAAGGCGATCACAATCAAGGGTGTCTATGGTCGCGAGATGTTCGAGACCTGGTACAAGATGATCGCCATGCTGCAAAACGGTTTGGATGTGTCCCGCGTGATCACGCATCGCTTTGAGGTTGATGATTTTGCGGATGGATTTGCCGCGATGAAATCCGGCCTCTCTGGCAAGGTTGTCCTTGACTGGACCTAACCCGCTGGAAAGTTACGAACTCAACGCCTAGACAGGTGCAAGGATCGCACAAGGGAGGCATGAGATGGGCGAGAACAAAGACGATCGTCTATTGCAAAGAGGTGTCGAAGACACTCTGGTCACTGATTTCGCCGAGACACATCGCAAAAGCTATGGAGATTTTCTGCAACTCAAAACACTGCTGAATCTGCAAAAGACTTTTCAGGACCCCGCGCAGCCAGACGAGATGCTGTTCATTATCATCCATCAGGTCAGCGAACTGTGGCTGAAACTGATGCACCACCAACTGGTCGAGGTGCGCCGTTTTCTGCAACAGGACGAGTTTGGCCCAGCCATGAAAAACCTCGACCGCATCAAGGCCATTCAACGGCAGTTGATTGCGGCTTGGGAAACCCTGCTGACCATGACACCTGCCGACTATATGACTTTCCGGCAGGCTCTCGGCAACTCGTCAGGGTTTCAGAGCTACGGCTACCGGCAGATTGAGTTCATTCTTGGCAATAAGGATGCCTCAACACTGAAGGTCCATGCGCATGACCCAGAGGTGATGGAGATGCTGAATGCCGCACTGACCAAACCGTCACTTTATGACGAAGTGTTGCACATGTTGGCCCGCCAAGGATTCGATGTGCCCAAAGATCTGGTTGAACGCGACTACGCCCAACCCTATTCCGGCGATTCGCGCGTGGTAAAAATCTGGGTCGAGGTATTCCGCAACACTGAAAAATACTGGGATCTTTATGCTTTGGCCGAAAAACTGATGGATGTGGAAAGCCTGTTTCAACGCTGGCGCTTTGATCATGCCACCGCAGTTGAGCGCGTGATCGGGATGCAACCCGGCACTGGTGGCTCAAGCGGCGTGGCCTTTTTGCGAAAGGCGCTAGAGCTGCGGTTTTTCCACGACCTTTACGACGTGCGCACCGAATTGATGTACAGCGGGCAGACCTAAGACATGTTGTATCGAGGATTTTCGCAATCCGAGCTGGAGCGGGAGTATTCCCCCAGCACAATGATCGGTGGCGACCTGAGCCCTTATCTTGCCAGTTATGAAGCACTGAGCGCTCAGGCGCGGGCCGACTTTCCGGTACGGGAAAATCTGGCTTATGGTGATAGCCCCGTACAAGTTCTGGATTTCTTTCCCGCTCGCGATGACAAGGCACCTCTGCACGTCTTCATTCACGGCGGGTACTGGCAGGCGCTCAGCCAGAATGAATCGTCTCTGATGGCACCGGGTCTGGTAGAACACGGGCAAGCTTTTGCGACTGTGAACTATACGCTGGCACCCGATGTCCGGATTGGTGGCATGATCGATGAATGCCGTGACGCGTTGCTTTGGCTGGCGGCCCAGGCGGAGGAGCTGGGATTCGATCCGTCGCGGATCACCCTGTCAGGTCACAGTGCAGGCGCGCATCTGGCGGCGATGGTGATGGCAACCTCATCAGATGCCCTTGCCAAAGCGGGGCTCCGGGTGCGGGATGTGATTCTGATCAGCGGAATATACGACCTGGAACCGATCAGCCTGATGTCGGTGAACGATCCGCTGCAATTGACACCGGTCGAGGTCAACGATCTGTCACCCATCCGCAATCTGCCCCGGCCCGGTCCTCGATACCATGTTTCGGTAGCCGAACGGGATACAGGTGAGTTCATTCGCCAAAGCCGCGACTATGCTGAAAGACTGCGAAAGGCCGGACACTCTGTCAGCTTTATGCTCGCGCAAGGAATGCATCATTTCGATATCATCATGCATTCAGATACGTTTCTGCCCCAGACAAAATAAGCGCTTCGGTAAAAGAAAACAGCGGCCTATGGGGGCCGCTGTTTTTCGTTTCATCCTTTGCCGGGTTAGTCCAACGTGCGGGTGACTTCTTCGCGCTCGAAGATTTCGATCACGTCGCCTGCGCGGATATCGTCGTAGTTTTCGAACGCCATACCGCATTCCTGACCCGACTGAACCTCGGCCACTTCGTCCTTGAAACGCTTCAGCGTCTTTAGCGTGCCTTCGTGAATCACCACGTTGTCGCGCAGCAAGCGCACACCGGCAGAACGACGCGCCACGCCTTCGGTGACCAGACAGCCAGCAACCTTGCCAACGCCTGTAACCTTGAAGACTTCGCGAATCTCGGCGTAGCCGATGAACTTCTCGCGAATTTCGGCGCTCAACAGGCCGGATGCGGCTGCTTTCACGTCGTCTACGAGGTCATAGATCACCGAGTAATAGCGAATCTCGACGCCCTTCTGGTTTGCGGTATTCCGTGCCGAGGCATTTGCCCGAACGTTGAAGCCAAAGATCGGAGCTCCAGACGCTTCGGCCAGACCGACATCCGTTTCGGTAATGGCACCAACACCCGAATGCAGAACGCGCACGCGTACTTCTTCGTTGCCGATCTTCTCCATCGCCTGAACGATGGCTTCCGCCGAACCCTGAACATCTGCTTTCATCAGAATAGGCAGCTCGGTGACGTTTTCGTCTTCCTTGGCCTTCTGCATCAACTGCTCAAGGGTCGTTGCGGCACCGGCGGCGGCGCGTTTGTCCTTAGCGGCCTGTTCACGGTAGGCGGCGATCTCACGGGCCTGTGCTTCGGTTTCGGTCACGTTCAGAACATCGCCTGCTTCAGGCGTACCATTCAGACCAAGAACCTCAACGGGAACCGACGGGCCAGCCTCCTTGACGCGCTCACCCTTGTCGTTGATCAGCGCGCGGACTTTACCATACTGCTCACCCACGACAAAGATATCGCCCTGACGCAATGTACCGTTCTGAACCAGAACCGTTGCGACCGGGCCGCGGCCCACGTCCAGCTGTGCCTCGATCACGGCACCCTGGGCAGCGCGATCAGGGTTGGCTTTCAGTTCCAGAATCTCGGCCTGCAATGCGATGGCTTCCAGCAACTCGTCCAGACCTTGACCGGTGATGGCAGACACTTCTACGTCCTGAACCTCACCCGACATTTTCTCGACGATCACTTCGTGTTGCAGCAGATCGGTGCGCACCTTGTCCGGATTTGCATCATGTTTGTCGATCTTGTTGATCGCCACGATCATCGGCACCTTGGCTGCCTTCGCGTGATTGATCGCCTCAATTGTCTGCGGCATGACCGCGTCATCGGCAGCGACGACCAGAACCACGATGTCGGTCACCTGGGCACCACGCGAGCGCATCGAGGTAAAGGCTGCGTGGCCGGGAGTATCCAGGAAGGTCAGCGTCGAGCCACCATCGGTTTTCACCTGATAGGCGCCGATATGCTGGGTGATGCCACCGGCCTCACCAGCCACAACACGCGCATCGCGGATTGCATCCAGCAGCGATGTTTTCCCGTGGTCGACGTGACCCATGATGGTGATGACGGGCGGACGAGGCTTCAGATCGTCCTCGCTGTCTTCGACCTCTTTGATGACGTCCTCAACATCCGAATCAGAGACGCGGGTGACCTTATGGCCAAACTCTTCGATAATCAGCTCGGCGGTATCAGCGTCGATGGTCTGGTTCTGCGTGACCATCATGCCCATCTGCATCAGTGATTTGACCACGTCAGCCACGCGCTCGGCCATACGGTTGGCCAGTTCCGAGACCATGATCGCCTCAGGCAGTTGTACGTCGCGGATCACCTTTTCCCGCTCGACCGAACCGCCCATGGCTTTCTGACGGGCGCGTTCCTGCTTGCGCTTCATCGCTGCCATCGACCGCTGGCGGCTGCCTTCGTCACCGGTGGCCTGACCCAGTGTCAGTTTGCCCGAACGACGGTTGTCTTCACGACCCTTGCCACGACCGCGCTGTTCGCGTTCGCGATCCTGCTTGCGAGGTGCGGCAACAGGCGCAGGTTTGCTGGCCGGGCTGCGTGCAGCTTTGGCTTCTTCAGGGGCCGGCGAAGCGGCAGCAGCAACAGCGGCACGCTTGGCTTCTTCTTCAGCCTCCACGCGCTTGCGCTCTTCATCTTCGGCTTTCTGACGCGCGCGCTCTTCCGCTTCACGCTGCTCGCGTTCTTTCGCTTCCTGTTCCGCGCGGCGGCGCACGCGCTCTTCTTCGCGTGCCTTTTCAGCGGCTTCGCGTTCAGCGGCCTCTTCGACCTCGCGGGCCTTGGCAGCCTGCAAAGCCTTCATACGGCGCGCCATTTCCGCGTCCGAAATACCTGCGGGACGACGCGACGGATCACCCGAAGGGGCGGCACCGCCACCCGGCTTTGCCGCGCCCGGCTTGGGGACCACCACGCGCTTGCGTTTGGTTTCCACCACGACATTCTTGGTGCGTCCGTGGCTGAAACTCTGTTTCACATTTCCGGGGCGTGCCCCGCCACGAAGACCCAATGTCTTTTTGCCGTCACTATCGCTCATAAAGCTTCTTACCCTTCCGCGCGGCCCTTGCCGCCGTCATCCGTTTCGCGCAAGCCACGCAGGCGCTGCGCTTCCTCTACAACACGTTTGGCGAGTCCGCCAGAGGCCAAGGCCGCATGAATCACCGTTTGGCGCCCAAATGCCTGCCCTAATTCGTCTGCCGTCAGCCAACCGATGTATTTTCCGAAGTGCGGCGTACTGAGCTTCGACTTGCCGCGCCCCGATCCATCAGTGGCCTGAATCAGCACCTGAGCCTCTTCCCGGTCCAGCCACGACTTGACCTTTTCATACCCGGCAACCGCGTCGCCGGACTTGCGCGCCAGACTGAGCAACTCAATCACACGGCGCGCGATCTGCTTTTCAACTTCTGTCGCGAGGTTCTGAGGCACAGTCACCTGTGCCTTGAACCCCCGCGCAAACAGTTTCTTACCAATGGCCTTGTCCAGCGCAGCACGATCCGCCGCCACATAAACGCCCCGTCCCGGCAACTTTGCCGCGACATCCGGAAAGACCTGACCGTCCGGGCCCGTCACAAAGCGGATCAAGCCATATTTAGGCTGAACCTCGCCTGTGGCGATGCACTTGCGTTCGGGTCCGTCAGACCGATCCTTATGGACGCCACCGCGACCCATACGCGCCACCCGAGACCTGAGATCAGGCCTCGACCTCCTCGTCTGCTGCGTCGCCGTCGATGTCTTCTTCCGCCTGCTCCAACTCGGCCGGATCAACCCAACCCAACAGGATACGCGCAGTCATGACCATGTCTTGTGCTTCTTCGAGCGTGACGCCAAAGGGCTCCAGCACGCCATCATCCTTGACGCGTTCACCGTCGACCGTGGTCCAGCCACCGGCCAGTTCCCAGTCTGCACAGGTTGCGAAATCTTCCAGCGTCTTCACATCGTCCTTGGCCAGCGCCTCTACCATCTGGGGGGTCAGGCCTTCGAATTCAATGAGGCTGTCCTCGGCACCCAGTGCGCGCGCCGCATCCAGAGCGGCTTTGGCCTGGGCTTCCAGGAACTCGCGCGCCCGGGTCTGAAGTTCCTGCGCAGTGCCTTCGTCGACGCCGTCAATGACCAGAAGTTCATCAATCTCGACATAGGCAACTTCTTCGAGGTTGGTGAAGCCTTCGGAAACCAGCAGTTGCGCAAAGAACTCGTCCAGATCCAGACTGTCCATGAACAGTTTGGTACGAGATTCGAATTCCTTCTGACGACGCGCCGATTCTTCAGCTTCGGTCATGATGTCGATATCCAGCCCGGTCAGTTGGCTTGCCAGACGCACGTTCTGACCGCGACGACCGATTGCAAGAGACAACTGCTCTTCCGGAACGACAACCTCGATCTTGCCTGCTTCTTCGTCCAGAACAACCTTCGAAACCTCGGCAGGTTGCAGCGCGTTCACCAGGAAGGTCGGTTGGTCTTCGTTCCACGGGATGATGTCAATCTTCTCACCCTGCAGTTCGTTCACAACGGCCTGCACGCGGCTGCCGCGCATACCAACGCAGGCGCCAACAGGGTCGATCGAGCCGTCATACGAGATCACGGCGATTTTGGCGCGAGAACCGGGGTCACGGGCCACGGCCTTGACCTCGATGATACCGTCATAGATTTCCGGCACTTCCATCTTGAACAGCTCGGCCATGAACTCTGGCGCGGTACGCGACAGGAAGATCTGGTGGCCACGCACTTCGCGGCGGACTTCCTTGATATACGCGCGCACACGATCATTCGGGCGATAGCTTTCGCGACCGATCTTGTCATTGCGGCGCAGAACAGCCTCGGCACCGCCGAGATCGACGATGACATTGCCGAATTCTTCGCGCTTGACGGCACCGTTGATGATGGTGCCCGCACGATCCTTGAATTCCTCATACTGACGATCACGCTCGGCTTCGCGGACCTTTTGCAGGATCACTTGCTTGGCGGACTGCGCCGCAATCCGGCCCATTTCGACCGGCGGCACTTCTTCAACGAAAACGTCACCGACCTGCGGATCTTCCATGTACTGCTTGGCTTGTTCGACGGTGAACTCGGCCTGATAGTTCTCAAGCTCCGCATCCTCGACCACGGTGCGCACACGGGTGAAGGTCGCCTTGCCGGTCTTGCGGTCGATGGACACGCGGATGTCCATCTCGGCACCGTAGCGGCTCTTGGCAGCGCGGGCGAGCGATTCCTCCATCGCTTCGACAACCAGACCAGGGTCGATCATCTTTTCGCGGGCCACGGCCTCGGCAGTCTGCAGCAGCTCCAGCTGGTTGGCTGAGGTAATTGCCATCAGTTCGTCTCCTCTTCGGACCCTTCGGTCTCAATCTCGTCGAAAGCGTTTTCGTTCAGGGCACCCGCATCTTTGCGCTGGCGCAGCATTTCCTTAATCAGGTCATCGGTCAGGACCAGCTTGGCATCACTCAGCCAGTCGAATTGCAGGCCGATGGTGATCGTCTCGGACCCTTCGGGGATATTGATCAGAACCTCTTCCCCTTCAATCCCGGCCAGTTCCCCTTTGAACCGGCGGCGGCCATCGATCAGTTCAGAAGTTTCGATCTTGGCCTCATACCCCTCGAAAGTCTCAAAATCCTTGAGGCGGGTCAGGGGGCGGTCGATACCGGGGCTGGATACCTCGAGCGTATAGGCGTCAAGGATCGGGTCCTCGACATCCAGGGTGGCGCTGACCGCATTCGAAATCTCGGCGCAGTCATCCACTTCGATGCCGCCTTCGGGTTTGTCAGCCATGATTTGCAGCGTGGTCTGCTTGCCACTCATCAGCCGGACACGGACCAGCTCATACCCCAGGTCTTCGATCACCGGGGTGATGATCTCGGCAAGTCGCCGGTCGATGGCAGCTTTGGCTATTAGGTCGTTTGTCATCAGGTTCTCTACCCTGTCAATCGGGCACAAAAAAACGGGCGCGCGGCCCGTCGAATTTTCCGGTGGAGCCTTGGACCGGAAGTCCAACGCGCCGCTGTTGAAACTGCATATACGCAGGATGATCCGAGTCTGCAACCCCCGACAGAAGTGTCACCCGGAATTACACGATCCACCACCGTTCTGCGATACGACCGTCGTCCAGAACCGTGCGTCCGGCAATCTGCCGCGGCAATCCCACCGTCCCAGAGACGGCCAGTGCCATATCGGTCTCGGAAGGATGGAAGCGAAGACCGCGCGTACTGCGGATCTCGGACGGATCTGGGAAAGCCGCAATATCGACGTAGCCATCGCGCAATGCCTCGGCGCGGACACGGGCATCGGGAATAACGATCACTTCGAATGCATCGACCCAACCGGCCTGACCGTCCTTGTAATGTCCCGAAACACGGCGACCCAGGAAATGTCTCCCGTCTTCGGCGCGCTCGACACGGTAGCAACCCGTACCGTTGGCCCTGTGTAGCGGCGTGACGCCTTCGCCATTGCGGGCAATGACAAAACGACTTTCCGCCAAAAGGAATGGAAGGCCCGGATTTGCCTCGGCCAGTTCCAGCCGCAAACGGTTGGCGGTCAATGCCTCGGTATACCCGACCTCGGCCAATACGGTCGCAACGTCTGAGATGTCCAAAGGCGCGCCGTCGTGGAACACCGCATCATTGCGCAGATCAAAGCTCCAGACCTTCGCATCGGCGTTGGTTTGCCAGCCCGTCGCAAGCTCGCCCCGCAAAGTGCCATCTGGGGCGATCTCGGTCAGCGTGTCGAAAACAGCACCGCGCGCCACCTGCTCAAGACTGTCGTCGCGCGGCACGGCCAATCGCAGCGTGCCGCCTTTCTCGGGTCTGTCCGCCAGGGACGCGCCTGTCGCGGCAAGCAGCGCGGCGGCGGCACCCGAAGCAAACAAGGCACGGCGGTCGATGCGTGTCATGCCAAACCCTCCGCCACGCGATCCATGATCCGGATCAGTTCTGCGCTGATCCCGGGTTCAGAAAGCGCATGACCGGCCTGACGTACCATCTTGATCTCGGCATTCGGCCAGCGTTCGCTCAGCGACCAGGCGGCCTGCGGCGGGCAAATCATGTCGTATCGCCCCTGCACGATGTGACCCGGGATATGAGCAATCCGGTCCATTTGATCTAGAATCTGCCCATCCGTTTCCAGGAACGCCTTATTGTAGAAATAGTGATTCTCGAGCCGGGCAAATGTACGGGCGTATTCGCCGGGGCTTTCGCCCACTGATCCGTTCGTGTGGATCGACGCCAGCGCATTTTCCCAGTGCGACCATGCCCGCGCATACAGGGTCTCGGTCGCGCGGTCCCCCGAGAACAGGCGTTTATTGTAGGCGGTGATGGTGTCCTTCAGCTCCACCTCGGGCAACAGTGAGGTAAATTTCTGCCACTGTTCCGGCCAGAAACGTCCCGCTCCGCCGCCATAAAACCAGTCAAGTTCAGCGTCAGTTGCCAGGAACACACCGCGCAGCACCAATCGGCTGACCCGGTCTGGATGCGACTGCGCGTAGATCAACGCAAGGGTCGCGCCCCAGCTGCCGCCAAAAGCAATCCATTCATCAATCTCGAACAGGTCGCGCAACCGTTCAATATCGGCCACCAAATGCCATGTCGTGTTGTTTTCCACCGAAGCCGTGGGGCGAGACCGGCCACACCCACGCTGATCAAATAGAATCACCCTGTAGGCCTGTGGATCAAAATAACGCCGCATTGCAGGGCTGCAGCCACCGCCTGGGCCGCCATGCAGGATCACCACCGGTATGCCTTCGGGGTTGCCGCATTGTTCCACATAGATACGGTGCCCGTCGCCCATATCGACCATACGCTGGTCGAACGGATCGATCGGCGGGTACAGATATTGAACTGCGCGCTTTTGGTCCGGGTACTTGTCCATTATGGCCCTATATAGTCCTTAAGCGTAAAAGAGCATACGGAGACAGGAATGCAAGCGCATCCGAACACGGTGGATCCATCCGAGATCGCAAAATTCGAAGCGATGGCGGCGGAATGGTGGGATCCTCATGGGAAATTCAAACCCTTGCACATGCTGAATCCTTGCCGTTTGGATTATATCACACAGCAGATTGCCGGTGAATTCGACCGTGATCTGAAAGCACGAAATCCGTTCGAGGGGCTGCGCCTGCTGGATATCGGTTGTGGCGGTGGTCTGCTGAGCGAACCCATGGCACGTCTGGGGGCCGAGGTCGTTGGGGCCGATGCCGCCGGAGGCAACCTGCCTGTTGCGCGTATCCATGCCGAGCAATCCGGTTTGGAGATCGACTATCGCCACACCACAGCCGAAGACATGGCCGCCGCGGGTGAGCAGTTCGACGTGGTCCTGAACATGGAAGTGGTCGAGCATGTGGCCGACCCGGCGGGTTTCCTGACCGCCTCGCAGCAGTTGCTCAGGCCCGGCGGGCTGCTGATCTGCTCAACCATCAACCGCAACCCGAAATCTTATGCGATGGCTATTTTCGGGGCCGAAGTGGTAATGCGCTGGCTGCCGCGCGGCACGCATGAGTGGCACAAGTTCATCACCCCTGACGAGTTGTTCGACCTGCTGCGCCAAGCGGGGGTCGAGCCGGTGGACCGCAAGGGTTTCGTGTTCAACCCGATCCTGTGGAGCTGGTCGATCTCGGACCGGGATCTAAGCGTGAACTATGTGACGGCGAGTGTGAAACCGGGCTGAGGGTTATTCCCCTTCCAGCTGTTTTCTCAGATCGCGCAGCACTGGCAGTGTCGACCGAACACGGTCGTCCCCCAACTCTCCGACCACGCGGTTGATCAACGGAGCAATCGAGGAAATCGCCTGATCCCGCGCGCGTTTACCGGCGGGGCTGATCGCGACCATCTTGCGGCGGGCATCGTCCCAGTCGGGGCGGATGTGGATGTATCCGGCCCATTCCAGCTTGGCCAAGGTGTTGGTCATCGCCCCTCGGGTCACGTGGAACGTGTTGGCCAGCTGCGCCGGGCTACGCTCATCCGCGACAAAAGCCAAGTGGTTCAGAACCGAGAAATGCGAGATTTCCATGCCCTTGGGCAGCACCCGGCTAAGCCGGTTCCGCAATAGCTGGTCGGCGGTCAGGATCTCGCTGAACAGCGTGACCGCAAGGGCATTGGTGTCGTCTGTCATTGTTCCGTTCTGTCAGGGTCCGTCGAAGGAACGGCGGTGGTGCAGTGAAGGGACACGTCGCCGTGCCTCAGTCACAGAACTATCATCCAAATCGAAAATGTGAATGCCTGGATCGGTCCCTGCGTCGATCAGCACCTTTCCCCACGGGTCGACGACCATGCTGTGACCGTGAGTATAGCGTGTTTTACCGCCGGTTTTTGGATGTTCCCCTGTTTGGGCCGGGGCCAGCACCCAGCACCCGGTTTCGATTGCACGTGCGCGCAGCAAGGCTTCCCAATGCGCGGCACCTGTGACCGGCGAGAACGCGGCCGGGACGGTCAGAATGCGCGCGCCCGCCTGCGCCAGTGCCGCGTGCAAATATGGAAAGCGGATATCGTAACAGATGGTCAGACCAACCTTGCCGAAATCCGTATCTGCGATAACCGCTTTTTCGCCTGGGCGGTAATTCTTTGATTCGCGGAACGTCTCGGTCTCGGTGACCTGCACATCGAACATATGGATTTTGTCATACCGCGCCACGATCTGACCTTGCGGTCCGATCATAAAGCAACGATTGGCAAAGCGACCGTCACTCTCATGGGTCTTGAGCCCCAACGAGCCGATCAGAAGCCACACACCCAGATCAGCAGCCTGTTCGCGCAGGCCCGCCAAGGTGATGTCATCTTCTTCATGTTGTAAAACCGCGCGCTGCCGTGTGGTGCTGGTCGAAACGCAATTCGTAACCTCTGGTGTCAGAACAAAGCGGGCGCCCTGTTCTGCCGCTTCGGCCATCATGCCTCGGACCATCCCGAGGTTTTCTGCCGGATCGTCCGACGAGGTGATTTGCAGCAGCGCGGTTTTCATCAGGCCGCAAGCAGACGGTCAAGCTTGCCCTGACGCTCCAACTCGTACAAATCATCACAACCGCCGACATGCGTGGCGCCGATGAAAATCTGGGGGACCGTGCGTTTGCCTCCGGCACGTTGAATCATTTCAGGTTTGCGTTTGGGGTGCATCAGCACGTCGATCTCCTTGAACTCGACACCTTTCTGCTTCAGCAGGCGTTTGGCTGCATGACAATACCCGCACAGTGGCGATGTATAGATCTCTACCGACTTCATTTTCCGTTCCCTTCGGATTTCGCGCAATCTTGGGCGAATTAGACATCCTTGGCAACGCGCGCCAGAGCCAACACGAAAATATGATTTGCCCCCGCCGCCTGACAGGCACGAGTGCATGCGGCCAGTGTTGCCCCGGACGTCATCACATCGTCCACCAGCAAAACGTTCCGGCCCGTCAGATGGCGGGCATTTCGGGGGTGAAGGCATATCGCGTCGCCCAAAATCTGTGCCCGCTCGGCAGCTGTTTTGCCGTCCAGTACCGGCGTCTTGTTTTTGCGAATCAACAGATCGGGCACACATTCCAATCCTGTCTCGCGCGCCAGGTTCTGCGCCAACAGCGCTGACTGGTTGTATCGCCTTTTCAGCAATCGAGACCAATGCAAAGGAACCGGAACAATCACCATATCCGGTCGCAACAATGGGCGCCCTGCCTGCACCATCCACTGCGCGGCAGGGCGGGCCAGTTCGGGCCGATCACCATGTTTCAACGCCAGGATCAGTGACCGCGCCTTGCCGTCATACAAAAGCGCGGCGCGGCCTGCCCTCCAGGGGCGCGCGGTCTTCAGGCAATCATCGCACTCGGTCCGAAACTCGTCCTGCCCCCCGATCAGGGGCAGACCGCAACTTTCACAGACCGTGCCGCCAATGAATGGCGTTTCCCGCCAGCATGGACCACACAGGCCAAAATCGGACTCGGTCAGGTCGCCGCACCCCATGCAACGTGGTGGATAAATCAGCGCAAGTGCGGTTTGAATCCGTTGCGCGATGCGATACTTGCCAGCTATGAAACTGCCCGAACCCACTGCACCCTCACTTTTTGACCGTGCCGCCATTCTGCGTCATCGCAGCCGCGTGCAGGATGACGCCCTTTTTCTGCACCGCGCCGCGATGGACGAGGTTCAGGATCGGCTCTCCATGGTTAACAAAACCTTTACGGCGGCAGCGATCGTGACCGCATACCCGCAGCTTTGGACGGACGCGTTTCCCGAAGCCTCGATCATTGCGGATGACGACGTGCTGGCACTGCAACCCGGCGTACATGACCTTGTGATCCACGCCATGACACTGCACTGCGCAAACGATCCGGTGGGCCAGTTGATCCAATGCCACCGCGCGCTGAAACCCGACGGGTTGTTGCTGGTTGTTTGTCTGGGCGGCGAAACGCTGCACGAATTGCGCGCGGCGTTGGGTCAGGCCGAGATTGACGTTACCGGTGGCCTCAGCCCCCGCATCGCCCCGATGGCCGGGTTGCGAGACATGGGCGGTTTGTTGCAGCGGGCAGGTCTGGCCTTGCCAGTCGCAGACTCGGTGCCGCTCACGGCTGAGTACCGTGACATCTGGCACCTGATGCACGATCTGCGGCATATGGGTGAGGCCAATGCGTTATCCGGGCGACTGAAACACCCGACCAAACGCGCAGTATTTGAGGCCGCGCAAAACATCTACGCGTCTCATTTCACCACAGTATCGGGACGTCTGGCAGCCACGTTCGAACTGATCTGCCTGACCGGATGGTCCCCCCACGACAGTCAACCCAAACCACTGCGTCCTGGGTCGGCGCAAGCACGTTTGGCTGACGCCTTGCGCACGGACGAGGGCAAACTGCCCGATTGACGCGCGACCAAATCCCCTTATTTCAGGCCCTAACGCAAGAAATTCAGGAAGCCTCATATGTTTGATGCCACGCGACCCGCTCACGCTCCTACGGATCACCCCAAGATCAGGATGGGGCGCGTCGGCATATTGCTGGCCAATCTGGGCACGCCGGACGACTACACATATTGGCCGATGCGCCGATATCTGAATGAGTTTTTGTCGGACCAGCGTGTCATCGATTATCCAAAGTGGAAATGGCAACCGATTCTACAGGCGATCATCCTGACCAAGCGACCTTTCAGTTCCGGCGAGGCTTACAAATCGATCTGGAACCAGGAAAAAGGCGAAAGCCCGCTGATGACCATCACCAAGGACCAGACCGCCAAGCTAAGCCAGACGATGCACGCACGATACGGTGATCAGGTCATGGTCGATTTCTGTATGCGTTACGGCAACCCGTCGACCAAATCCAAAGTGCGCGCGATGGTAGCGGCAGGGTGCGATCGCATCTTGTTTTTTCCGCTTTACCCTCAATACGCTGGCGCAACGACGGCCACCGCCAACGACCAGTTCTTTCGCGCACTGATGGACGAAGCCTGGCAGCCCGCGACGCGAACCGTTCCGGCCTATTTCGATGAACCCATCTATATCGATGCGCTGGCACAGTCTGTTGAACGCGCATACGAGGCTATGGAGACAAAGCCCGACATTCTTGTCTGCTCATATCACGGGATGCCCGAGCGGTATCTTCAGCAGGGCGATCCCTATCACTGCCAATGCGCTAAAACGACGAGGCTGTTAAAGGAGCGGCTGGGCTGGACAGATGATCAATTGGTATCGACCTTCCAGTCGCGCTTCGGCCCCGAAGAATGGTTGAAACCTTACACGGTGGATCACGTGGCCGACCTGGCGAAGCAAGGCAAAAAGAACATTGCAGTTATTGCCCCGGCGTTTTCTGCTGACTGCATCGAAACACTTGAAGAGATTAACGAAGAAATCAAAGAAAGCTTCGAAGAAGCAGGCGGGGAGGCGTTTACCTATATATCATGCCTTAACGATGACGACGCCCATATCGCGGCACTTGGAAAAGTGATCGAAGACAATCTGTGCGGGTGGCTGGAGTAAAGCGTTTACAGAACGCAACCCGCATTTCCTATGAGAACGTTAGGCTCGGCTTGATACTGGCCTGTCAGTATCCCCCGGCGCGCAACAGGCTTGAAGACCTGTTGGAATTAAAAAAGGCGGTGGATTGCTCCACCGCCTTTTTCATGAATTCCGTGTCGGATTAGCTTGCAGCAACAGCAGCAGCAACAACGACCAGCAGGATCAGCGGCAGCAGAATGCCCTGCGACGAACCCTGAGTTTCTTCAACAACAACTGGTGCTTCAACAACCGGCTCTTCCAGGTTGCCAGCATATGCAGTCGAAGCTGCTGCAGTCAGAGCTGCGGCGAGAACGAGTTTCTTCATATTAACCTCCAGAATTTGCACGGCTCCAATATCCAGAGCCGCACATCTAAGACTTACCTCGTAGTTTTTTCTAATCAGCATTAGAGCGGGAATGCAATTGCAACTTGACCGGTGAGCGGGTTCGTACACGAAAATGTCGTCAAATTAGCAACACTTGCGTGCCAACCTTCGCCATCGAAAACAGCTCGGCGATGTCTTCGTTGAAAAGGCCGATGCAGCCGTTCGAAGATCTGCGGCCGATTTTGCGTGTATCGTGCGTCCCGTGAATGCGATAATACTTCCAGCTCAGGTATAAAGCGTGTGTTCCCAATGGGTTATCAGGACCCGGAGGAATGTAGTCCGGCCATTCCGGATTTCTCTTCTTCATCGACGGCGTCGGAGACCAGCTTGGGCCTTCGACCTTGCGGATCACACTGGTGCGCCCGCGCCGGGTGAGTTCTTCGGTCAGCGGAACCGACGACGGGTACAATTTATAGACTGTTTGGTCATCCGACCAGTAATGCAGCGCTCTTGAGACGGTGTCGACCAATATGGCGCCATTTCTGGTGTTCGAGAAATACGGTTGCCAATCCAATGCCCGGAACCCGGATACGTTGCGGCGAACCGCCGGTTCGGTTTCGGGTGCAGGGCGCAGCGGGTCGCCCGGGATATATTGCGCCAGTGCCGGTGTAGCCAGAGTGGCGGTAGCCCCTGCCAGAAACCCCCTGCGGGTGGGCGAATGAATGCGCTTCTTGACCATGACGACGGGTCCTGTGTTTAGGTGAGGTCTGAAATCAGAGGCATTCTATTGCCAGAATGCTTCAGTCGCAAACCAAACCGGCAGAATCACGCAAGTTGTGGCCATTGCGCGTTTGCTCAGAACAAGCAGGCGCGCTATGCCCTGTTGAGATACAATAATCAGGTCGAACATGACGCGCATCGTTTCTTTACTGTTGATTTGCTTTGTCGCACTTGCGGCATGTACCAACACTGGCTCAACCACTCTGGGATCTGATGGTCGCCCATTGCCGACCGTGTACAAGATCCGCGGCAATCCGGAAAAGCTGCAGTTCCGCATGCTTGATTCGGTCAATGCTTTGCGTCAGGCTCAGGGGTTGCAGCCCGTACAGCTGAACGCGCAGCTGAACGCAGCGGCAGCGACACATTCGAAGGATATGTCGCGGCAGAACCGGCCCTGGCATTTTGGGTCAGACGGTTCATCACCAATCGACCGGGCAGCGCGTGTCGGCTATTTCGGAACGTTCCTTGGGGAAGCCATTTCCGAAACCTACGAGACCGAGACGGAAACACTTGCCGCATGGATGCAGGAACCTGGACCAAGGTCTGTCATCATGGACGCCAAAGCCACCCAAATGGGATTCGCCTGGCATCAGGAAGGCGGTGGTAAAATCTGGTGGACGCTGGAAATGGGAACCGGTGGTTGATCCGGTCAAATGAAAAGAAAAAAGCCCCCGGTTTTCGGGGGCTTTTTTTGTTAATCAGGCGGCTTGCATAGACTGCGCCTCAGTCAGGATCGCATAGAGCTTTACCGGATCAGGGTTCGCCCGGAGCTTGGTGCAAACCGAAGTATCCCGCAATGTGCGAGACACCAGCGCCAGAGCTTTGAGGTGATCAACACCCGCCTCTTCCGGTGCAAACAGCGCGAAGGCGATGTCCACAGGCTGGCGATCAACTGAACCGAAATCGATGGGCTTCTCAAGCATGACAAAAACACCTGAAACCGAATCAAGATCGGGCAGGCGCGCATGCGGCAGCGCCACACCATGGCCGACACCGGTCGGTCCAAGGCTTTCCCGCTCCAGCAGGAAATCAACTGCTTCCTGAGGATCGATGCCCAGCGTCGCCGCGGCGACGTCACCGATTTCCTGAAACAGCCGCTTCTTGCTGGAAGCCGCGGACAATACACGCACCGCTTCAGGCTTCAGTATGCTCGAAAGCTCCATGATCACGCTCCATGGCACGCACCCGCATCAGCGGGTGCAGCCCCGTATCCTTGCCTGTTACGGATCAATCCAGCCGATATTACCGTCTTCGCGACGATAAACGACATTCAATCCGTCCTTGTTTTCATTTCTGAACACCAGTACTGGCGCACCGGCAAGTTCCATTTGCATAACGGCCTCTCCAACGCTCAAAGATGGGATTTTTGTTTCCATCTCAGCCACAATCATTGGCTGAAGCGATTCGGGTTCTTCGACCGACTCCGATTCATTAGAAGCGAGGATATAAGAGGACGCCCCAAAGAGTTCAACCGGTTCGGCCCGATCCTTGTGGTGGTCCTTCAGGCGGCGCTTGTAACGACGCAACTGTTTTTCCATTTTATCACAGCATGCCTCAAATGCCGCGTAGATCTCGGTTGCATGGGCCTTGGCCTGCGCCGTCAGGCCAGTGGACAGGTGCACCGTTGTTTCGCATACATATTCATGCGCCGAACGGGAAAAGACGACGTTGGCATCCGTAGGCCGCTGCGCATACTTGCCCACGACCTCATTCAGTTCGGTCTGCACGTGTGTCTGCAACGCCGCACCGATGTCGATCTGTTTTCCGCTGATTTGGTAACGCATGTGATCTCCTTCACAATTCACACCCATTCTGACGCCGCGAAACGCGGCGAGCTTGTTTTTATCGGGTGGGGGGTAGAGACATTTTCCGCGGTTGCCTTGTTTCCAGCCCTTCGAAGAAGGGACATCGAGATCCAGACTGGAACCGGGTAAATGCCATAAGCCAATTGAGGCAAGAGACGAGGGAAGAGTCAATCAAAACAGATGTGTATATACGCGATTTCCGCCATGCAATTGGCACAACTCCGCGCAAGGTTATGAAATGCGGAAATTCTCGCCCAGATAGACGCGGCGCACATTCTCGTTTTCGACAACCTCATCAGGTGTGCCGGACATCAAAACCTGACCGTCATGCAGGATATAGGCCCGGTCGACAATTTCCAGCGTTTCCCGGACGTTGTGATCGGTGATCAGCACACCAATACCGCGTTTTTTCAAATCCGCGACCAGATGGCGAATATCCCCAACACTGATCGGGTCAACGCCTGCAAACGGTTCATCCAGCAGCAGGTATTTGGGGTCTGCGGCCAAACAGCGCGCGATCTCAACACGGCGGCGCTCGCCGCCTGACAACGCCAGAGCCGGGGCCCGGCGCAAGTGTTCGATCGAGAAGTCAGACAACAGCTCTTCCAAACGCTCTTTGCGCTTATGCGCATGAGAGACCGTGATATCCAGAACGGCAGCAATGTTGTCCTCGACGCTCATGCCGCGAAAGATCGACATCTCCTGCGGCAAATAGCCGATCCCCATCCGTGCCCGCCGGTACATCGGCAACGTAGTCACATTCTGGCCGTCTATCGTGACTTTTCCCGCCTCTGGGAACACAAGGCCCGCAACTGAATAGAACGTTGTGGTTTTACCAGACCCGTTCGGCCCCAGCAGCGCCACCACTTCGGACCGGCCCAACGTCATCGAAACATCGCGGATCACCGTCTTTTTTTTGTAGGACTTCCGCAGCTTCTCGATGCGCAGCCCGGAACTGCCCTCGGTCAGTTTCAGGTCGGGACGCGCCATCAGTTGTTTCCCTGCTGCAAGATCGTTTTGACCCGCCCGGTCATTGTCGCAGTGCCCGATGTCAGGTTGGCGTTCATCTGATCGCCACTGATGATGCTGGGGCCCTGTGTCAGCAGGACATTGCCCTTCATGACAATCTCACCCGAGCCGATCTTGTATTCAGCCCAGTCGCCTTCCGCTGCATCCGGCGGGCTGACCAGAACCACATTCTCGGTCGCCTCCATTCGCTCGATCGCCGAGCGTTCCTGATTGTAGATAACCAGCACGCGTTCGGCTGTCAGGCGCATTTCACCCTGTACGACGATGACATTCCCGATGAACTCGGCCGATCCGTCCTCTTGATTGACGTTCAGGGTTTCCGATGTCACCTCGACCGGCAGGCTCGGATCGGCATTCGCGGACCCAAAAGCCACCTGCGCCTCTTGCGCAGTCACGGGCGCGGCGCCCGCGATCAAGGCGAGGCACAAAGGAACAAATCGAAAATCGAACACAAGTTATCTTTCTGCTTTTTCAGGCTCGTATACCAGCTTCACACCATCTGTAAAAACAATATGGACCGGCCCGTCCGTTTTTTCAGTGCCAAAGGTCATACGCCCCGCGGAAAAGTTACCGATCGGACCGGTTCCGTTCACCTGCCCCGGCGTATCGCCCCGGACTTCGTCCAACGAGGTATTGAGCAGATCCGTCGTAACCTTGAGCCCATCCGCCGTGGTGATGACCACGTCACCAACAAAGGTAGCTGTTCCACTATCCGGACGGATCAGGCCGGAATTCGAATCCAGCGTAATTGTGCCGCCATTGAGCAGCCCAAATCGGCCGCGAAACTCGGACGCGGTCGGAACCGACGCCTCGGTGCCCTGCGTGGCTTGCACCGCCTCGATATGCACGGTCTCTCCCTTGCGGGTCGTTCCGCGGTAATCCGGCCGCGTTACCACCTGTTGTGCCAGTCTCTCATCAATGTCTTTCTGCGCGAAAGGCACGGAAACGTTTGTTTCGATGCTGCGGGACAGCAGGAATACCGTGGACAACATCACAATAGCCGCAAGCGGCAACAGCACCTTCAGGAACTGCACCATGCGGGAATATCTGTCCACTTCAGCCTCCCTCAGCCCAGACCGACGCGCAGGCAATCGTGGATGTGAAGCAGCCCCAAAGCCTGACCTGATGTCGCCTCGTCAACCACGAAGAGCGAGGTGATCTTACGGTCATTCATGATTGCTACCGCTTCTTCCGCCAACGCACCCGGGGATATGGTTGTGGGGTTGGGGGTCATGACCTGCTCGGTCGTTTTGTTCAGCAGCCCATCCATGTGGCGCCGCAAGTCACCGTCTGTAATGATCCCTGCCAATTGACCCTGCGGGTCTGTTACGCCAGCAACACCAAACCCCTTCTGGCTGATTTCGATCAGCGCATCGCTCATCGGAGTATGTGCCGCAACCAGAGGCAGGGCCTCTCCGACATGCATCAGATCCTGTACTGTGCTCAGCCGAGCGCCCAGTTTGCCACCGGGATGGAAGGCACGGAAATCCTCGGGCCGGAAATCGCGGTATTTCATGAGGGCAATCGCCAGTGCATCCCCCATGGCAAGGGTCAGCGTTGTGGAGATCGTCGGCACCATACCAAAACCGCAGGCCTCGCCCATCGACGGGATCAGAAGATGTACGTCGGCCTGTTTCATCAATGTGCTGTCAGGTTTGCTGGACAATCCAATCAGCGGAATGCCAAAGCGGCGCGTAAAGGCCAGCAGATTGGCAAGTTCCGGTGCCTCGCCCGAATTCGAAATCGCCAGAACCACATCACCCTTGGAGACCATGCCAAGATCACCATGGCTGGCCTCGGCCGGATGCACGAAATAGGCAGGCGTTCCGGTGCTGGCCAGCGTGGCCGCAATCTTGTGACCTATGTGGCCTGACTTGCCGATGCCGCTGATTATGATGCGCCCGGTGGCCTGAAGGATCAGCTGCACGGCTTCAGCAAAATGCGCGTCCAGACTGTCGGCAAGTACGTCCAGCGCGCGGGCTTCGTCAGTCACCACCTGACGGGCGGTTTTCAGGAATGCTTCGGTATCGGTCATGAGTGCGCAAAGATATCCGTTTCGGGCCAACCGGCGAGGTCCAGTTTCGCACGCATCGGCAGGAAGTCAAAACAGGCCTGCGCCATTTCAGCCCGGTCCTCGCGAGCCAGCCGGATGTTTAGCGCATCGCGCAGCTGATGCAGATAGAGAACGTCTGACGCAGCATAATCCAATTGAGCGTCCGTAAGTGAGACTGCGCCCCAGTCGCTCATCTGTTGCTGTTTGGAAATATCGACACCGATGAGTTCCTGACACAGGTTCTTGAGCCCGTGCCGGTCGGTATAGGTCCGCACCAGGCGGCTGGCGATCTTGGTGCAATAGACCGGCGCGGCCAGAGCGCCAAATGTATGGTACATGGCGGCGATGTCGAAGCGCCCGAAATGAAACAGCTTCAGAACGTCAGGGTTTTCCAGCATGGCGCACAGGTTCGGCGCCTCAGCCTGGCCTTTTTCCACCTGCACAATATGGCTGTTGCCGTCTCCACCCGACATCTGAATCACGCACAAGCGGTCACGATGCGGGTTCAGGCCCATGGTTTCACAGTCAATGGCCACAACAGGGCCCAGATCTAACCCGTCCGGCAGGTCGTTTTTGTACAAATGGTTCGCCACCCGACTATTCCTTTGTGCGGTATCGCCTCCGAGATAGGCGGTTTGGTCCATAAACTCAACGCCGTCCAAAAGTCACGGGCAAATCCCCGCACCAGGATTGACAATATCCCCATGGGGGGGATAGGGATAAACCATGACAATTGTACCCCGCGAGTCGCATCCGCATATCACGGCAAGGCTGAAACGGGCCCACGGGCATCTGGCAAAGGTCATTGCCATGCTTGAAGGTCAGGCCCCCTGTTCAGACATTGCCCAACAGCTGTTTGCCGTTGAAAAAGCGGTTACCAATGCCAAGCGCGCCTTGATCCATGATCACATCGACCATTGCCTGTCTTCTGATGGCGATAGCGGCGGGATCGAGGATTTCAAAGCCATCACGAAATACCTCTGAACGATGCTGAGCATTCTAAAAAACCGGACCTACCGCCACCTGTTTGCCGCCCAGATCGTCGCCCTGACCGGAACCGGACTGGCCACAGTCGCGCTGGGGCTGCTGGCCTTTGATCTGGCCGGAGACGCTGCTGGCCTTGTGCTGGGCACCGCACTGACGATCAAGATGGTGGCCTATGTCACCGTGGCCCCACTGGCGGCAGCTTTTGCCGAACGGCTGGACCGTCGGAAGATGCTGGTTTTTCTGGACCTGATCCGCGCCGCAGTCGCCGTATGCCTGCCTTTCGTGACCGAGGTCTGGCAAATCTATGTGCTGATCTTCTTACTCCAATCCGCCTCGGCTGGCTTTACGCCTGCCTTTCAGGCAACGATCCCGGACGCCTTGCCGAACGAAAACGAGTATACCCGCGCTTTGTCACTGTCACGTCTTGCCTACGACATGGAAAGCCTGCTGAGCCCGATGTTTGCCGCGGCACTTCTGTTGCTGGTCAGCTTCAACAGCCTGTTCTGGGGCACAGCGCTGGGGTTTGTTGCCTCGGCATTGCTGGTAGTCTCGGTCGTCCTGCCCTCGCCCAAGCCCAGCAAACCACGCGGGATTTATGACCGCACGACACGCGGAATTCGCATCTATCTGAAAACCCCCCGGCTGCGCGGGCTGCTTGCGCTTAACTGGAGCGCCGCGGCGCTGAGTTCGATGGTGATCGTCAACACAGTGGTCATCGTGCGGGCCACCCTTGGCCTGTCAGAAAGCGCCGTGGCCATTGCACTGGCCGGATTTGGGGGTGGGTCGATGCTGGCGGCGTTCACTCTGCCCCGCGTGCTGGATCGGATCGAGGATCGCAAGGTTATGCTGTTCGGAGCTATTCTTGCGTCGGGCGCTATGGCCGTCGCCTCGGTTCTGACCGCGACGATCCCACTTACGCTGAGTGTCCTTGCCGTTTTTTGGGCCTTTACCGGCTTTGGGTATTCTACAACCCTTACGCCTTCGGGTCGTTTGTTGACCCGTTCGGCCCATCCCGAAGACCGCCCAGCTGTCTTTGCCGCACAGTTTACTCTGTCACACGGTTGCTGGTTGGTGCTGTATCCGCTGGCTGGGTGGATAATGACCGTTTATGGGCCGACTGTCGCGCTCTGCAGTATGTCTATTCTGTCCATGGCAGGCGTAATTGTGGCAGTCAGCCTTTGGCCGCGTGACGATCAGGAACCGGTTGTTCACAATCACCCCGATCTACCAGCAGATCATCCGCATCTGGCCGGGGCGGGCCCGCACGCGCACCCGATCATTATCGACGACCTGCACCCACGCATGCCGCGTGAGCCTTGAGAAAGGGCGCCAATCTGATCTAAACCCGGACTTGCGCAAACCGGAGCCCCAATGGACCAGCTAGACCGCCGTATCATCGCCGCCCTGCAAGCCAATGCGCGTGCCTCGACCACGCAGATCGCGGCATCGCTGGGTGTGGCCCGCACGACCGTGCATGAACGGATCAGTCGTCTGGAACATCGCGGCGTAATCACGGGATACACCGTGCGCCTTGGGTCCACGGAAGACACGCCCAAAGTGCAGGTCATCGTCATGCTGGAAGTGCAGCAGAAGGAAACCAACCGGATCCTTAAACGGCTCGAGGCTTATCCCGAGGTCAAACTGTGCCTGTCGATCAATGGCGAATTCGATCTGATGCTGACCGCAGATGCCCCGAGGCTGGAGGATCTGGACATTCTGGTGGACGATCTGGCGAAGATCCCCGGCGTCCTGCGCACCAATACAAGCGTTGTTTTCGGGCGCAGGATCGACCGAAACTGAGGCTGCGATAACCCTCTGTAAACCGATCAGTGTCTAGCTTGGACGGGAACACCAGAATCCCGGACCGGCAGAATGCCAATTCACAGAATACCGATTGCTTTCATAATACTGCATGTGCTTTTGGCGCAGACGGGTTCCGCCATGCACGCATCACAAACAGGCGGGCTTTGTGATCAGGCCGCGCGCCGTGCGGCACTGTCCGAAGATGTTCCGTTGGACGTGTTGCGCGCCATAACCCGCGTCGAAACCGGTCGACAGATAGACGGGCAGTTGCAGCCCTGGCCTTGGGCGATAAATGCCGAAGGTCACGGGTATTGGTTCAAGTCCGAGGCCGAGGCCAAGGCCTATGTTTTCAAAATTTTCAAAGCGGGCTCTCGCAGCTTTGACGTCGGGTGTTTCCAGGTCAATTATCGCTGGCATGGCAAGGCCTTCCGCTCGATCGATGCGATGTTCGATCCGGATGCGAACGCAACCTACGCCGCCCGCTTCCTGAAAGACCTTTATTTCGAGCTTGGTTCGTGGCCTGCTGCGGCCGGGGCGTATCATTCCCGCACGAATGCTCTGGCCGAGGCTTATCGTGGTCGGTTCCAGACAGTGATGGCCCAGTTGGATAACCCGCCCTCACAGGGGTTTTCTGGTATGTCACGCAATCCGTTCACAAGAGCCGGAGCGCCCTTGATTCCGATGCTAGTGGCCACACCCGCCACCACTGCCCTGGGCTCTCTGGTGCCGACCAACGGCACAGTTACTGCCTTCATCCCTTTCAATTAGGAAACCTGCGTGCCCCAGTTTGACATCCGGTCCCTGTTTTCACCCACTGTCCTGTTGGCGCTGGCGCTGATGACCGTCATCGTCATGATGATCCTGCCCATGCCCGCCGGGGTGCTGGACGTTGGGCTAGCCGCCTCTTTCGCGCTGGCCATCCTGATTTTCACTCTGACGCTGTTCATCGAACGTCCACTGGATTTCTCGTCCTTCCCAACGATCCTGCTGGCATCGCTGATGCTGCGCCTGTCGCTGAACGTCTCTTCGACCAAACTGATCATCGGTCAAGGGCATACCGGACCCAACGCAGCGGGTGACGTAATTGAAGGGTTCGCCAATTTCGTCATGGGCGGCAGCATCTTTCTGGGCCTTGTGGTTTTTGGCGTGCTTCTGATCGTGAACTTCATGGTCATCACCAAAGGGGCCGCCCGTATGGCCGAGGTCGGCGCGCGCTTTGCCTTGGACGGGATGCCGGGCAAGCAGCTTGCCATCGACAGCGACATGTCAGCCGGGGCCATCGACCATCAGCAAGCCAAGGAACGGCGGGAACGCGAACAGCAGGAAACGACATTCTTCGGCTCGCTCGACGGTGCGTCGAAATTTGTCAAAGGTGATGCCGTTGCTGGCCTTCTGATCACTCTTTTGAACCTTGTTATGGGTTTGGTCATGGGGGTGATCGTGCACGGAATGCCGGTGGCTTCGGCGTTCGAGACTTATGCAATCCTGACCGTCGGTGATGGTCTGGTCTCGCAGATCCCCGCGGTTATCATCTCGATTGCCTCTGCATTGCTGCTGGCGCGCGGCGGAACACAGGGTGCCACCGACAATGCCATTTTCTCCCAACTTGGGCGTCATCCGGCTGCGCTGTCTACCGTGGCGGTTCTTATGGTCCTGTTTGCGCTGGTGCCCGGCCTGCCTTTCCTGCCGTTCATCCTCGGTGCAGCTGTACTTGGTTATGCGGCCTACAGAATTCGGAAAAAGCAGAAAGAAACAGATCCGTCATTGCATTCGCAGGCGACCGAAACCGAGGTGTCGGTCTCGCAGGCTATTGGTGATATTCTGGATCTGGATGACGTGCACCTTGAATTCGCACCCGATCTGGTAAGTCTGGTGTTGAATCCCGGAACCGGGTTGGATGCCCGCATCGCCAATATGCGCAACTACGTGGCGTCTACCTTCGGATTGATCCTGCCCGAAATTCGCCTGACTGATCGAGCCGACCTGCCAACCGGAACCTACGTGATCAAGGTTCAGGGGGTCGAACAGGCGCGCGGCGTTCTGAACCCCGATCTGGTTCTGGCTCTGGTTCAGGACGGGTTCGATCTGTTGCCCGAAGGCAATGACGTGACCGAGCCGGTTTACGGCGCGCCTGCCCGCTGGATCCTGCCCAAACATCAGGAGGACGCAGCGTTGAACGGGGCCACTATCGTCTCACCGCCCGAGATCCTGGCCACGCATCTGCTAGAGATTATCAAGCAGAACTTCTCGCGCTTGCTGACGTTGAAATCCCTGCGCCGCCTGCTGACCGAAATGACCCGCCTGAGCGACCCAGTTCGGGCTGAGGCAAACCGCAAGTTGCTGGATGAATTGATCCCCGACAAAGTGCCAATGGACACATTGCACGCCGTTCTGCGACTGCTTCTGGAGGAACGGGTTTCGATCCGGAACATGGCCCTGATCCTTGAAAGCGTTGCCGAAGCACGGCTGACAACCACCCAGCCTGAGGGCATCTGCGAATTGGTGCGCCAGCGTCTCGGATTTCAACTGGTCGCCGATATGAAGCGTGAGGATGGCTCGATCCCGCTGATCCAACTGGCCCCCGAATGGGAGGAAACGTTCACCACCTATCAGGTCGACGCGCCCAGCGCCGGACTGGATGTCGCACTGCCGCCGAACCTGTTTAACAAGCTGGCCGACGGCATGGTCAGCAGTATCGCCAGATCGGCTGATAACGGTCTGTTTCCTGCTGTCGTGACCTCGACCCGGCGACGCCGGTTGTTGCGTACGATCATGCATGCGCGCGGCGTTCCAAACCCGGTCCTTTCTTTTGAGGAAATCGGGTTGGAAGCCAAACCCGCGCTGGTAGGAACTGTTCCCGCGTGATCGCTCTGCCGCCAGAATTGTTGACGCAGCTGGCCGAACCGCTCTGGCAGGCCTTCGCGGTTTTTCTGCGCGTCTCTGCTTTGGTTTCGCTGCTGCCTGCTTTCGGCGAGCGCAGCATTCCAACACGGATGAAACTGGGGATATCCGTCGCCTTTACCCTGATCATTTTTCCGGCAACCCAACCTTTGGACCTGTCTCTCAACCTGTGGACGCTGGGGCGGTTGGTTGGGACAGAAATCCTGATTGGGCTGGCGCTTGGAACCGGGCTGCGGCTGTTTGTTTTGGCGCTGCAAACCGCCGGATCCATTGCCGCGCAATCCACGTCATTGTCGCAATTGCTGGGTGCGGCGGCCACTGATCCTGTTCCGGCAATGGGATACCTGCTAACGATCGCGGGACTAACGCTTGCCGTCATCATGGGCTTGCACGTACGGGCCGCGCAATTCCTGATCCAGAGTTATGCCCTATTCCCCATAGGGTTGGTGCCAAGCTCGGCAGATTTGTCCCATTGGGGTGTGCGACAAATCTCACGCAGCTTTGGGTTGGCCTTCTCACTGGCAACGCCATTCGTCATCGCCTCGTTGATCTACAATCTTGCACTTGGGGTTATCAACCGGGCCATGCCGCAATTGATGGTCGCCTTCGTGGGCGCGCCAGCAATAACATTTGCCGGGCTGTTTCTGCTGTTTACGGGCGCACCATTGATCCTCTCTGTTTGGTCTGACGCGCTGATTGCCTTCTTCATGAACCCGATCGGAGGCCAGCGATGAGCGGTGCCGATGACGACAGCGACAAGTCATACGAGCCGACGCCGCAAAAGCTCCAGAAAGCCCGTGAAAAGGGTGAAGTTCCCAAGTCCAACGACTTGTCGGTTGTTGCGGCATATACCGGACTGCTGATCGCATTGTTGGCGGCAGGGCAGTACGCCGTCGCGCAATTGGGAACTCTGTTCATGGTCCTGATCGACCAATCCGACCAGATCGCGAACCTTCTGAAAATGGGACCTGCGACAGCGACGGTTGCCGGAATTCTGAGTGGCGCGGTGACACCCATTGCCGTGCTTTTCTGCCTGCCCGCGGTGGCCGTTCTGCTAAACCTGATTGCCCAACGCACGCTGGTGTTCGCCCCCAGCAAACTGAATCCAAAGCTTTCGCGGATTTCCCTTGTTTCGAATGCCAAAAACAAGTTCGGGCGCGGTGGCTTGTTCGAGTTCGCCAAGAGCGCAACCAAACTGGCGATTTACAGCCTGTGCCTCGCACTTTTCATCAAGTCGAATCTGGCCGAAATTCTGTCTGCCAGCGCGGCCCCGGCAAAGTCATCCATACTGCTGATGATGAACCTGTTGTTTCGCTTCCTGTTCATTGTGGTTGCCATCGCACTCGGCATTGGCGTTATCGACTTTCTGTGGCAATACGCCGAGCACATGCGCAAGAACCGCATGTCGCGCAAAGAGATCCAGGATGAAACTAAGGACGCCGAAGGCGACCCCTATGTAAAGCAACACCGCCGTCAACGTGCACAGGAGATCGCCTCGAGCCAGATGATGGCAGATGTTCCGGGCGCGGATGTTGTTATCGTAAACCCCACCCATTTTGCCGTTGCACTGAAGTGGTCCAGGGCTACTGGCAGCGCACCTGTTTGTGTCGCCAAAGGTGTGGATGCAGTAGCCGCTTCCATCCGTTCCGCTGCGGCTCAGGCTGGCGTTCCGATCCGCTCGGATCCTCCGACGGCGCGCGCGCTTCACGCAACTGTCGACATCGGGCAGGAGATCGCCGAAGAACATTTCCGCCCCGTTGCCGCTGCAATCAGGTTCGCCGAAGCGATGCGGAAACGTGCAAAGGAGCAGATCCGATGAAGGACACTCAGTTAAGCGGGCTGGACAAAATAGCCGACGTCGCTTTCCAGAAGCAATTTCAGACACTCCGCCCAATCCTCGAGGCCGAGGCCAGAATTCAGAACCAATTGGCGAAACTGGATCATCAGCTTGACCAGGTGCGCAAAGCCAGCGGTTGGACAGAAGGATATCAGATATCCGGGGCCGACATTCTTTGGAATGGCTGGGAATCTGCCACGCGCCGCGCGTTGAACATGCGACTTGCCCAAACGCGCGCTCAGAAACTGGCCGGTCTGGAGGCGCTCAGAATTGCATTTGGCCGCAAACAAGCCGTCGCAACCCTGCGGGAGCAGCAGCTAAAAAGCCATCGGCAGGCCGTTGCTCGAAAGCAAACCCGTTAATGCTGACCGGATCCGTGCCGTGAAGCGACCTTCGTCAGGTATCTTGACGGTTCACGCTCATGATCAGCACTTTTGAAACATCTTCACCCAGCTCTTTTTTCGCCACTTCCAACAAGGACTTACGCAAGACATCCAGATTCCGGGATTCTGTGAACGTCCCATCAAATCCCCCGGTATTTGCGTGATCAAACAGAACCTGAAGAAAGCCATCCCGCAGCTTTGGTTCGATGGAATAAAAAGTTTCTTCAATTGCTGTGTTCGCCTCAAGGCTGAGGGACAAAGTGACCATCGCTTCGATTTCGTCATCCCCAACCACCGGAACGACAAAATGCTTGGTCAACTTTAGATACCCATAGGCTGGCTTTTTTTCCTTGGACTTTTCAGACTTCTCGTGACCGGCCTTCTCTTCTTTTGCCACTTCTTTTTCGGCGGCTGTTTTGTCGGACTTGCCCGAAGGTGACAGAAACAGCCCGGCACCGACACCCGCACCCAGGCCGACAATTAGGAGAACGACTGGAACCAGTTTTGCAATCACGGCCGCACCTCAGAATGGCAAGAGTGAATCAAGAACTTGCTGGCCGTATCGGGGTTGCTGGACATTTGTAATCTGACCTCTTCCACCATAAGACACCCGCGCCGAGGCGATCTTGTCGTAGGTGACTTCGTTTTGTCGCGAGATATCCTGAGGGCGGACATACCCGGCCACCAAAAGCTCGCGCAGTTCAAAATTGACCCGCAACTCCTGCGAGCCGGAAATCGAAAGAACCCCGTTCGGCAGAACATCCAGAACCGTCGCAGCGACACGCAGGGTTAGTTTCTCGTTTCGCCTCACAGATCCCCGCCCAGAACTTGAGGAATCCGCTTCGATGGACACGGCTTCATCCAGCGATGCCCCGTCAGGTAAGTGTTTTTGCACGCGCTGGGGCAAACCAAAGAGGCCAGGAACCTCAAGGTTTTCCGAGCCTGATCTGGACCGTCTGGTGTTGTTTGATATCTCAGCTTTTTCATCCAACTCGATGACAACTGTTAGTATGTCACCTTTCTTGATCGCCCGCTGGTCGCCCAGCAAGGATTGCTGCCCTCCGCTCCAAAGAGATGAGCGATCAACGGTGCGTTGTGGTTGCGTGTGCAAGGGCAGACCCGGCCACAGCATGGCAACCTGCTCGGGAGATTCTTCGTTTGGTGTAAAGCTCGGGGGCTTGCCAAGATGATCCAGACGACCACACGCGGCCAAAGACAAAGCTATGAGAAGGAGAGTTTTCGACAGTCCGGTCATTACTTAACCTCGACTTGGCCATCCGCGCGGATTTGGCCGGTTACAGTTGTTCTGGACGACAGGTTCATGACCCGGATGCGATCCCCAGCAGCGCCACGCCCCAAGGCGCGGCCTTCCGCGGTTATCGACAAGGCTTGGCGGTCGAATATCAGGACGACCAGATCGTTGCGGTCAACGATGGCGGGGGGGCCTACATCAACTTCTCGGACCGGCCTGCCGGGATACAGTGCCACCCGCGCCTCTTGCCCGATCAGAAAATCAGGGTCAGTCACCGCGCCTAAGACATCCGTCGGGCTTGTTTTCAAGTCAGTTGCAGAAATGATTTCCTTGGCCCGGATCGTGCGGGTTGGAACCACAATGTCAGCCTGTGCTGTTATTGGAGCCAGTAGTGCCAAACATATGCCGATCCCTCGCATCATCGCACCTGCGTTGTCGCGCTCATCATTTGATCCACAGCCGAGATGACTTTGGCATTCATCTCATAGCCGCGCTGCGCCTCGATAAGTTCGGTTACCTCGCGCACTGCATCGACCGAGCTGTCTTCCAGATAACCCTGCCGCAATGTGCCCAGCCCATCACTTCCCGGAGTTCCCAGCACCGGGGCACCCGACGCCTCGGTCTCCTTGAACAGATTGCTGCCAATGGCTTCCAGCCCCTTGGCGTTCGAAAAGCTGGCAAGGACAAACTCACCCAGCAACTGCCCCTCGGGAGAGTCGTCGAAATAAGCATAGACCTCACCCGCGGCATTGATCGAAATTGACCGTGCGTCGTCGGGAACGGTGAGTTCCGGCGAAACCGCATAACCATCGGAGGTTACAATCAGACCCTCTGCCGACCGCTTGAGGCTGCCGTCACGCGTATACGCCGACTGACCGCTGGGCAGCGTGACTTCCAGATATCCGCGCCCCTCGATCGCCACGTCCAGATCACTGCCGGTGGCTGACAAAGCACCTTGTTCCAGTTGCACGGTAACAGCTGCGGGCCGCACGCCCAGACCAAGTTGAATACCCGTCGGCAATACTGTTCCGTCCGAGGCGTTTACGGTTCCGGCGCGCGCCATCTGTTGATAATGCAAATCGGCAAATTCGGCCCGGCGGGCGTTGTAGCCGGTGGTGTTCATGTTTGCCAGGTTGTTCGAAATCGTTTCGACCCGCATCTGTTGCGCGGTCATTCCGGTGGCGGCAATTTTCAGGGCTCTCATGTCAAACTCTCCTTTTACCGTTCAGCGCATCAGCGCCTTGAGCGCCCCGCGCACGCGTTCGTCTTCGCTGTCAAGAAAGCTTTGTCCCAGCTCATAGGCGCGCTGGATTTCCACCAAGCGGGTCACCTGCTGCATAGCGTTGACGTTCGAACCTTCGAGAAAGCGATGCAAAACAACGGGTTCATCAACCGGGTCTATCGCACCATTGGCACGAAACCGCGTATTTCCTTCGCGGACCAGCTCCTGCGGATCAGCGACATTGAAAACGCCCAACTGGCCCAGAAACTGGCCGTTGACACTCAACGTCCCATCACTGCCGACATCAATCGAAGCTGCATCGGGCGGGATAAAGACCGGGGCACCGTTGGCATCCAGAACACGCGCACCATCCATCGCAACCAGATCGCCTTCGGCATTTGGCGAGAAACTGCCCGCACGCGTCAGCCGGTTGCCATCCGGGGTTTCAACCATGAAAAACCCGTCCCCTTCGATGGCGAAATCAAACTGCCCTCCGGTTTTCGTAAGCACACCTTGTTGCAACGATGTGTTGCGCGCCTCGGCCCGGCTCATGGAGAGGGACGGATTGTTCGGAATGTCCCGCACGTATTCCGAAAACACCAGCCCCTGCTGGCGATATCCGGTCGTGTTGGCATTTGCGATGTTATTCGCCACCAGTCGCATTTCATTCATTAGCCCGGACTGGCGGGACAGGGTGACGTAAGCCGTGTCCATCAGCGGCCTCCTGCAATCAAGGGAACAAGCGTTCCGGTAAAAAACGTAACAAGGGTCTGAGTCATGAACCCCATCGAAATCCAGAACACGATGACAATGGCGATCAATTTGGGAACGAAGGTCAGGGTCATCTCTTGTATCGAGGTCAGCGCCTGGAACAGACCGACAATCAGGCCAGAAACCAGAGCCACGGCAAGGATCGGGACGGATGTAATGACCGCAACCCACAACGCCTGACGAACGATGTCATAAAAAAGCCCTTCGCTGAGCATCGGGTCAGACCGGCATTCTCAGGATTTCCTGATAGGCTTCGACCACTTTGTTGCGGACGATCACTGCGGTTTCTACCGCCAGTTCGGTCTGGGCCAGCGCCTGAACCAGTGCATGGGGATCAGCCTGACCGACCATCGCAGACTGAGACATCTGTTCGCTGTGTCTGAGCGTGGCTGCAAAGTCCTGAAAGGTCGCCCTCAATCCTTGTGCCGCCCCGCCATGATCGGGATCGGCCTGTGTGGCAGAGCGTGCGCCGGCATAATTCTGCGCGGCGTTGAGTGATCGGATATCCATTCTGGCAGTCCTTATTTTCTGAGCAATTCCATCAGCGACGACGACATCTGCCGCGTCTGATCAAACATCTTTAGGTTGGCCTCATAACTGCGCTGGGCTTCCCGCGCGTCCGCGATTTCAATCATCAAATCGACGTTTGAGCCCTGGAAGTGACCACTTTCATCTGCCAACGGATGACCGGGGTCGTAGATGCGGCTCAGCGAACGCTGGTCAAGCGTCACACGGCCAGCCTGCACCATGTCCCCACCGTTTTTCTGCACGGTTTCAAACGGTACGGTTTTGCGTCGATAGCCGGGCGTGTCCGCGTTCGAGATGTTTTCGGACACATGCCGCAACCGCGCGGATTGCGCGCGCAAAGCACTGGCTGACGCAGCAAGGGAATGGGAAAAATCGCTCATACCTGCCGCCCCTTATCCACGACCCAAACTGGTGCGCAGAATGTCCATTGAGGATTTGTAGATCGCCAGCGCTCGGTCGTGCTGTCGTTTGACCTCGACCGATTTAAGCATCTCTTCCTCAAGCGACACACCATTGCCATTGGGATCACCTGATGGGACAGCTTCAACCTCAGCCCAGTTTTGCGCACCGATACTGCCATGCAGATGGCCCGGCCGCGTGGCGTCCATGGTCACGTCATGCCCGGTGGTTTCGAAAGCTTTCTGAAAGGCCTCGATATCGCGCGGCTGATAGCCCGGCGTATCGGCATTCGCCATGTTGCGTGCAATGACCGCCTGCCGTTGCCCGGCATGGGTTGCCATTGCGTACGCTGTCTTAAAGACGTTCAGGTCATAGAACATCGGGGCTTCTCCCTCGATCAATTTCAATCAAGGCTTAACCCCGATTCCTTTAGAAACCGTTTTCAGAACTCAGTTGGAGCCTCCACGATGTCTGATCTCGACCCGGTACTTCTGAAACACGAACTCGACAGGATGACCGCAGTCCGTCACGTGGGGCTGGTCACCGGCGTCGCGCAGGGTCTGATCGAAATCGGTGGTTTGAACACGCATGCCCGGGTCGGGGATTTGCTGACATTGCGGCGGCGCGTCGGGTCCGATCTTGTGGGCGAGGTGCTTCATGTCGGTTCTGGCCATATTAAAATGCTCCCCAATGCGGCCCCCGATGGGGTCAGCCTGGGGGATCGCGTCTACCTTGACCCATCACCAGATTTTGCACCGGGATTGCACTGGCTTGGACGGGTAATCGACCCCTTTGGCAGGCCCTTGGATGGAAAACCGCTGCTGAGCGGATCGCAGACGCGCGATATCATGCAGGCCCCTCCACCAGCCGTGACACGCAAACCTTTGGGGCAGAGGATGGTCACCGGCTTGTCGGTTCTCAACACTGTGTTGCCCGTCGTACGCGGGCAGCGGGTGGGGTTGTTTGCCGGGTCGGGTGTCGGTAAATCGACCCTGCTTTCCACTCTGGCCCGGTCCATGCAGTCCGATGTCGTCGTAGTCGCTCTGATTGGCGAGCGCGGACGCGAGGTGAATGAATTTGTCGCGCAGGCCATTGGCCCCGAAGCCATGAAGCGCACAATCGTGGTGGCCGCCACCTCTGACCAGTCGGCATTGGCGCGCAGGCGGTGTGCCTGGTCGGCCATGTCGACGGCCGAGTATCTGCGGGATCTGGGTCTGAACATTCTTTTTCTGGCTGATTCCGTGACCCGCTTCGCTGAGGCGCATCGTGAAATCGCTGTTTCTATGGGGGAATCCCCGTCTTTGCGGGGATATCCACCCTCTGTCACCCCCCTGATTGCCAGTCTTTGCGAACGCGCAGGTCCCGGAACGCAGGAACAGGGGGATATTACTGCGGTATTCAGCGTTTTGGTGGCCGGTTCGGACATGGATGAACCCATCGCTGACATTCTGCGCGGCGTTTTGGACGGGCACATTGTACTCAGCCGCGACATCGCCGAACGGGGGCGTTTCCCGGCCATTGACGTCAGCAGATCTGTGTCGCGGAGCCTGCCGGGAGCCGCATCCGAGGCCGAGAACCAGATGATCACAGAAACCCGAAAACTCGTGGGCAGTTACGAGCAGTCCGAAGTGATGATCAAGGCCGGGCTATACGCCGAAGGGTCTGATCCGCTGCTGGATCAGGCCGTTCGCGTTCACGAGGAATTGGACGCCTTTTTTGCCAAACCGGAAGCTGAGGGAATCGAAAACAGCTTTAACCGCTTGTCATTGATACTGCGTCGTGCATCGATCAGCTTGCCACGCTAGGCAGAATTCCAAACAGTTTTAAGTATTAAGGCCACCTTAAGACCTGCGCTGCTAGGCAAAAAGTCGGGTGATAATATAGGTGGTGGAGATGGGTGCGCAGACCAATGCGGCGCCAATCATCATCAAGAAGAAGCGTGTGTCGGGTGGTGATGGTCACCACGGCGGTGCGTGGAAAGTTGCATATGCCGACTTTGTCACGGCCATGATGGCCTTCTTCATGTTGATGTGGCTGCTGAACGCGACAACTGAACAGCAACGCAAAGGGTTGGCGGATTACTTCGCCCCGACAATCCCCCTGAGCCCCGAATCCGGCGGCGGAGACGGTGCTTTTGGCGGCGACAGCATGTTGTCGGAAAAGACATTGCTGCGGGATGGTGCCGGGGCCAGCACCAAACACGCAACTGAATCCCGTCAGGCACGCGGGTCAACCGGTTTGGATGCCATCGGTGGTGGCAAAGGTGACACCGAAGACTTCTCGACGCTTGAAGCTCAGCTTTTGGGGCGAACCGGTAAAAGCGAGGTGTCGGACAAGCTTCTCAGGCATATCGTGACACGCGTCACCGACGAAGGATTCGTTGTTGAGCTATTCGATACGGACACCCAGCCACTGTTCGACCCCGGTTCAGGGAAACCAACCGGGATCTTGCGGGCGCTTGCTTTGATCATAGCGCGTTCTTCGGATCTCGTGACCAACCCGATTGCTGTCACAGGCCATGTCAGCGCATCTCCTGTTGTGCAGGTTCGCAATACCGCCTGGGAACTGTCCACTGCCCGGGCGCAATCAGTCCGCCAGCTGTTACAGGACAAAGGCGTAGCGGCAAGCCGGATGGATCGCGTCACAGGTCATGCTGACCGAAAACTCTTCACCGACAATCCGATGGCGGTTCGGAACAACAGAATCGAAGTGATATTTCTGCGGCGACCCTAAAGGATAGAACGCATTTTACCTGTTAGCGCGCTGTTAAGGGGCAGCGCGTTACCTGTTGCATCGAAGCTTGACGCAACAGAAGGGCGCGCCAATGACAATTTCCTCTTCGCTGAATGCCGGTGTGGCGGCGTTGAAGGCCAACGCCAACAGGTTGGCAACGATTTCCGACAACATCGCAAACTCTTCGACCTACGGATACAAACGAGTGGAAACTGACTTTCATTCGATGGTCACGTCTGGCCAGGGTGGCAGTTACTCGGCAGGGGGCGTGCGCACGACCAGCCAGCGCATGATTGATCAGCGCGGATCACTGGTGACCACCAGCAACTCTACCGATCTTGCAGTGCGCGGACGCGGCATGTTGCCGGTACGATCCAGCTCGCAGGTCGGCGCAAATTCGAACGAGATGTTGCTGACGACCACAGGTTCCTTCCGGACTAACGACGAAGGATATCTGGTGACCGAATCCGGCCTTGTTCTTTTGGGATGGCGTGCTGCGGCAGACGGGTCCATCCCGCCCGTTCCACGCGACACGCCCGCCGCGCTTGAACCAATTCAGTTGAGCGTCAACCAGTTGTCCGGTGCCCCGACAACAAAGATGAACCTGCGTATGAACCTTCCCGCAACGGCAACAGATGCGGGTGCGCCGGGCGACACACAGCCTTTATCGGTCGAGTATTTCGACAATCTCGGGAAATCCGAAAGTATTGATATTCAGCTGATCCCGACCGTTCCCGCAACTGGCAGCAGCAATGAATGGACCATGGGTCTGCGCGATTCAGCATCCGGTGGCGCGATTATCGGGGAGTACACTTTGACCTTTACCGATAATCGAACGGCTGGTGGTACGCTGGCCAGCGTCACTCCTGTATCCGGTGGCGCTTACGATCCAGTAACCGGCAGTGTCATGGTCAATGTCGCTGGCGGCCCGATGGAGGTCAATATCGGACTGATCGGCGATTCCGATGGCATTACTCAGCTATCCGATACATTTGCTCCGGTTTCAATCACGCGCGATGGATCTGCCGTTGGTACGATGACCAGCGTTCAGGTCGATGAAAGTGGCTATGTCTATGCATTCTACGATACCGGTGTCAGCCGCCGAATGTTCCAGATCCCGCTGGCCGATGTTCCCAATCCCAACGGCCTGACAGCGCTGGACAGTCAAACCTACGCGCCTTCCCGCGAAAGCGGCACGTTCTTTCTGTGGAACGCGGGCGAAGGCCCAACCGGTGATATCGTTTCCTTCGCACGCGAAGAATCCACCACGGATGTGGCAACCGAGCTGACATCTCTGATCCAGACACAACGCGCCTATTCATCCAGTGCCACGGTGATCCAGACGGTGGACGAGATGCTTCAGGAAACGACCAACTTGAAGCGCTGATCCAGGCGCTGACCAAAGGAAAGGAGCGGCCTCATGAATATGTCGACGGCACTCAATAACGCATTGGGTGGGCTGACAGCGGCCAGTCGCGGGGCGGCTGTGGTCTCGGGGAATATCGCGAATGCCCTGACACCGGGCTATGCGCGCAGGTCCCTTGAACTGGCGACAAGTCCCATATCTGGCAATGGCGTGCGTGCGGTTGGGGTAATCCGGCATCAGGACCCGGTTCTGACGGCCAACAGACGGTCGTCAGACGCCGAGCTTGCCTTTCAATCCTCCATTTCGGATTTCCGCTCACGGTTCGAAAACCTTGTAGGAACAGCAGACAGCACGCCATCCCTTGCCAGCCGTATGTCTGCCTTGGAAAACAGCTTCATCACCGCAGCCAGTCTACCCGACTCGATCGAAAGACTTGATCAAGTGGCGCGCGCGGCGCGCGACCTTACGGCAGAGCTTAACGCGGCTTCTGAGGGTGTGCGACAGGCACGCTCGGACGCGGACCGCAAGATAGGCGATCAGATCGAAAGCCTGAACCTGGTTCTGAAAGACATCGAAGTTCTGAACGCAAAGATTCCGGCCATTCAAAATTCCGGCGGCGATATCGGGGCCTTGCTGGATCAACGGCAAGTCCTGATCGATCAGGTCAATACTTTGATCCCGGTCAACGTTGTGCCACGTGCCAACGATCAGGTATCGCTCTATTCAGACGGCGGGTTGATACTTCTTGAAGGTAAGGCGTCCGAGTTCACCTTTTCCACGACCGGTGAGACGAAACCCCACATGACGGTTGCAAATGGTCTCCTGTCCGGATTGGCTATGAACGGCAACCCGGTACGCACCAGCGGGGACACTGCGCAAATCCGTGGCGGCGCGTTGATGGCCCAGTTTTCAATTCGCGATGAATTGGCGGTTGAGGCGCAGCTGCAGCTTGATACCGTTGCCCGCGATCTTATCGAACGATTTGAAACGCCGGGCTTGGATCCCACGGCACTTGCGACAGATCCCGGTCTGTTCACAGACAACGGAAATCGGTTCGACCCGACAACCTTTGTCGGGCTGTCATCGCGCATTTCGATGAATTCGGTTGCGGACCCCGACAACGGCGGGAACAGCTGGAAGCTCCGCGCCGGGCTGGGTGCCGCAACGCCGGGCGATCCCGGACAAGCGTCGCAACTGCGTGCTTTCGGTGCCATTCTGAATGATGCGCGCACCGTACCTGGCGGGCTGTTTGGCACTGGAAACATGCGCGCCGCCGAGTTGACCGAGGCGCTTATGTCGAAAGCCGGGGCGCAATCCCACGCTGCAGAGCAGCGGAAGGTTTTTGCCAGCAACAGCCAACAACAAATGTCACAGATTGAGGCCGAACAAGGCGTCGATACGGATCAGGAATTACAGCGCCTCATGCAGATCGAACAGACATACGCAGCAAACGCGCGTGTCATTTCGGTCGTCGATGAGCTTATGGAAACGCTTCTGAGGTTATGAGCATGAACTTGACTGCTATCGGCGATCTGGCGCGCGGTATGACCCTTCGCACCCGCGCCACTGAAATCAAAACACAGATTGAAACTCTCTCTTACGAGATGTCCACCGGCAAAGTGCAGGACATATCCGGCCGACTTGGCGGAGATTACTCTCAGATCCTGGACCTGGACCGTTCGCTTGCCAGACTCGACGCCTTTGGCATCGCCACAGCCGAAGCGGCCCTGTTCACGGATGCCATGCAGTTGAGCCTGAAGACATTTGGAGATTCGGTTGGCGAAATAACCGCGTCTCTGTTGGCCTACGGAACGGCCAATCAGCCGGTAAATCATGCGCAGGCGTCAGATCATGCCAGGAATGAGCTCGACACGATGGTATCGGCGCTCAACACGCGAGTTGGTGGGCGCAGTCTGTTTTCGGGTACAGCCACGGATGTCTCGCCACTGCCCTCGACTGACACGCTGTTGGCTGCGTTGAAGACACAACTGACGGGGGCTGTGACCGTCGCCGACATACGCTTGGCTGCCGACACATGGTTCAATAGCCCTGCCGGGTTTGACGCCATGATTTATCAGGGTGCGAGCACCACACTCTCTCCTATGCAGATCTCGGAAAATGAAAGCGTTACGCTGCCACTCACGGCAACCGACCCGGCATTCAAGGCGGCCCTAAGGGATGTTGCAACAGCGGCATTAGCCACCGACAATACGTTGGCTCTTTCTTCCGACCAGCGCACCGCCCTGTTCACCCAGCTGGGCGTCGATCTGGCCAACGCACAGGATGCCACAGTAAACTTGCGGGCCCAGGTCGGCAGCGCCGAGGGCCGCATCGAACAGGCCGCCACGCGAAATTCGATGGCCCGAACCAGTCTGGAATTCAGCCGGAACGAGCTGATCGCAGCAGATCCTTATGAAACAGCGGCGAAATTGCAAACGGTGCAGTTTCAGTTGGAAAGCCTCTATTCGGTAACCGTTCGCAATGCGAACCTTTCGCTGGTGAATTTCCTGAGATGAGGGCGCTGATACTTCTCCTGATCCTTGTTCCCGGTATAGCCTGGGCGGGGGCAATCCGCCTCAAGGACCTTGTCGATTTCGACGGTGTACGGGGTAATGATCTTGTGGGTTATGGCCTGGTTGTCGGTTTGAACGGAACCGGCGACGGATTGCGCAACTCTCCTTTCACCGAAGAGATCATGTCCAACATCTTGGAGCGTTTGGGTGTCAACGTAACGGGCGAGGATTTCCGGCCCAAGAATGTGGCAGCGGTTTTGGTGACAGCCAGTCTGCCGCCTTTCGCCAGAGTCGGCGGCCAAATTGATGTAACGGTTTCGGCGATAGGCGATTCAAACAGTCTGTTGGGTGGGACACTGGTTATGACCCCACTAAACGCAGCAGACGGGCAAATCTATGCGGTTGCACAAGGCACAATCCTTGCAGGTGGCGTTTCCGCTGAAGGAGAGGCTGCGTCGGTCGTGCGTGGGGTGCCAACCTCGGGTGTAATCCCGTCCGGCGCGCGTGTTGAGCGTGAAATTGAGTTCGACTTGTCAACTTTAACCCAAATGCGCCTTGCGTTGAGAGAACCCGATTTCACCACGGCCGCGCGTATCGAATTCGCCATAAACACCGAGTTCAACAGAGCTGTAGCAATCATGCGCGATTCAGGCACGGTTGAACTCAACATTGCTGCAACTCAGGCAGTGTCGACGGCCCATGCCATTGGGCGTATCGAGAATATTCTGGTCGAGCCGGAAGCAAAGGCGCGTGTGGTGGTCGATCAGCGCTCTGGCACCATCGTAATGGGGCAGGAAGTCCGGATATCGCGTGTGGCTGTCTCTCAGGGTAATCTGACCCTGACAGTTCAGGAAGCACCGATTGCCGTGCAACCCAATCCGTTTGCCAGGGGCGAAACAGTGGTCGTTCCGCGCACTATTGCAGGGATCGAAGAGGAAGAAGGAACCGGCCTTGCCGAAATCCCCGAAGCTACGACCCTGTCCGAGGTTGTCGCAGGTCTAAATGCGCTGGGGGTATCGCCCCAGGATATGATCGATATCTTGAAAACCATCAAAGCGGCGGGCGCCTTGCACGCAGAATTTGTTGTCAGGTAGCCGATATCTTTGGTCCAACGGGTGTGCCACAAACACGCCCGTGACGTTAAGGCCTATTTCGATTTCCAGCTGTCCAGCCAGCGATGAAATCTGTTTCGGCGTTCTTCAATCGCGTCACCGGCCGCATAAAAGCCGTCTTCCACATTCTCGATCATCGGATCAATTCGGGCCTTTCGGAACCTGCGCCAGCGCACCCAAACCGCCCAGACCAGCGCGGCGAAAATTGTCAGGAAAATGATGTTGAACCAGGGAATAACCTGCACATCCGGCCCGTCCACATGTTTGATGAAAATGGCGTTGGGAAAGATCGACATGAACTCGTTGCGCCACCCGTAATGGGTCACGACCACCCATTTCGGGTTTTCCTTGGTCGATTTCGCATCATTGGCTTCGGTGTAAAGGTTCGCCGTGTCGAACTTGAAGTAGGGTGGCCACCCCCACCCGGTGTCTTCGTTTCGGTACACGATCGGCTTGCCATTTTCGCGCACAGCCTGAATGAATTGCACATCCCGGTTGGACAGGCTGGTGGATTGGTCTTCGGGTTCGGACCAGAAAATCCGTGTCCAGTCGTTCAGATCCTGCCGCTCTTCGTAGGTGTTTACGATACGCACAACATCATGTTGCGGCAGCGAGTATTGCAGGATCACGGCGATCGTTCCCCAGAAGATGATGATGAACGCCCATTTCACATAGGCCATGCCTAAACCCTCACATGTAATTCACGATGTAGATCAGTGCGCCAATCGCCACCCATGGCACAATATAGACACCCAGGATCAGTTTGCGCCGGAACGAATTGTCATACACATGCAATCCGCGTTCGACAAAAGCGTCCTTGTTGCCTGTCTTGCCCTTCTCATCCCACCAGCTTTCCAGTTTGCGACGGCGTATCCCGCGCGAGTAGAAAGACAGCGCGACATAGGCGATCGACTGGATCACCAACAAGATCAGCAAAAGGCGCAATAACCCGAACATTTCAGCCTTTCCTTACCGAACCCCACGGACCAACACGCGCGATTATGTCATCGCTGACCCGGTCTTCTCCGCTCATATCCGGCTCATGGCCGAACAGCGCGGCACGGGCCCCTTGCTTGTCCACCTGATACTCGCGCGCGAGGAAGTCGGCAACATAGGCTTTCTTGCTCTCGGGCCATCTGGAATAGGTGCTATAGAACAGCTCTTTGTGGCAAATGAACATCTGGCGCGGGTCCAGCGGGGCCAGTTCGGCCAGCAGCATGTTCACCAGATCACGGTTCGGCGTGTCAGCGGCGCGCAAAGTGTAGAAATAAGCCGGATGATCCGACGTGATACGCGGCCACGGCCCCCCGTCGCTTGCCCAGCGCAACAGTTGCGCAAGGCCGTGATAGGCTTCGGGCAAGCGATCCGAGTGATTGCGCGCCAACCGCCGCATATCGCTTCGATCCAGCCCGGTCAGGTCGACATCCGCATCCGCCGCCGCGTCGACAGTCAGGAAATCCATCTTCTGCTGCAGGATCGCAGCGGCGTCTACGCCGCGCGCTTTGACGATGGGTTCGACCAGATCGTTGTAATCCAGAAACTTGGCAATCTGGTTTCGCTGCGACCGGTCAATAACATATTTGATCGGCAAATCGTCAGGCTTTTCACCCATACAGATCGCCGCCGGGTGGTCCAGATCCGGGAACAGGTACAGCCCGCCGAAATGCGCCGTCCAGAAGTTGCGTTGCTCAAAATCCGTGTGGCGCAGATGGACGGGGTTGCGTGTGACGTCGCCGGTTTCTTTGGCGGTCTCGATCATCCTGGCGATCAGCACATCGTCGAACCAGGCGTCCTCGGCGGTTTTGAATTGTTCGACCATGCCTGCCAATTGCTGCGCCTTACGCAAGGTGCCGCCTGCAGTGTCGGCCTCAATCTCGATCTTGCGCAGATTGAACAGATCGCGGGGACTGCTGAGTTTGAAGACCGAATTCACCAGCTCTCCGGCCACTGCATCGGTTGCGGTCAGGGCAAACAACTGCGCCTCATTCATCTCAATGAACTCGCGCAGGATATCGCGCGAGGTCGAGAACTTGACGTTCAGCAAAGGCGCGCGTTTCTGCTCGGTCGTCAGCAGGATGAACTGCCGGTTCACCCCATTGGGGTTGAGGTAGAGCGGGTCGTCCAGCTCAATCCCCACCTCTGGCGAATAGCCCGAGATATCGACATGGAAATCCGAAAGCTGAGTGGTCTTGCCCGCCAGATGCTGCAACGCACGGTTATACCGCTCGACTAAGGCCGGGCTGGAGATGTGGACGAGGTTGCCAAACATCAGGCCTTTTTTGATGAGGCGGATCATTGACTGCTCCGAACAAAAACCGGAAGTACATCGCGGCCACCTTCCGCGACCAATTCTGTTTTCACGAAGTAGTGTGTCTTCTTAGCCTTTTTTTCTGTCCTCTCAATTACCACGCCAAATAAATCCGCTTGTAAGTGCTTTAGAAGTCTAACAACTTCCAACGACCAACTTATCCAGCTATCTGCCAGCACTTCCGGGTCTACGAACTTTTTGTCCGAATGAGCGAACCTTCGTAGACGCTCAAAGAAAACTAAACTCTCTCCCAGCACGAAATAGGAATTGCCGTCCATGGAATTAACATAAACTGAGGCGTCTGCGTCGTCAGGCAAAGTCTGTGCATTTTTGAGAGCAGTCTTATATTTGTAGTGAAAGCTAGTTTCGTTCCTAATATTTCGATTTATGGCATAACCTTCTGAAACGCCAAGTTTTTCAATTTTCTCAGTATTATTTTGAATAAGATTCAGTATCTCAGGAGCTATGCCCTTATTTTTTGCGTTAACTTCTTTGAGAAACTCAAACGCTTCGAAAAGTCGGGAAGACAGCGTCCTAAGAACTACGTGGTATTGGAGATCGGACGCGAATTTTGCTGGGCCTCGTTGACCTTCATATCGTTCAGAGAGGCTAAGAAATCGGGCGAACACGTTTAGCTCGTTGCAAATGTACGACAACATACCCAAAACTGCCGTCTCTTCCTCTGTCATTGAGGTGAGGTCCGATTTCTTGAGTTTAAACTCATAAAAGTGCACCAGAGCGTCGCTCACCCCTTCCCCTCCAGATACCGCCGCTTGGCCTCTTCCATCCGGCCCATCTCGCGCACCGCGTTGTCGATGGCGACCTCGTCGCTCTTGTCGGCATAGCGGAATTCGCTGTCGGCGTAGCGATTGATCTCCTGTATCACCATTTCCACCGTGATCGGCTGGCGTAGATCTTCGATCATCGCCTTCTTGGTGTCGTAGTCGCGGAACAGGAACAGGTCGGGGTTTTCCATCCACTCATCGGGCAGTTCGAAATCCATCGCGCGGACCTTGACCGCATCGGTGATGTTCTTGATCGCACGGCCGGTAAAGCGTTCATCCGCCTGCTGGATCGCCTTGAGGTAGGTGCCCAGCTTGGCGATTGTGTCCATCTGGCCGATCTCACCCGAAACCCGGTCATAGACCTGCAACAAAGCATCCTCATGCGGGCGGGAATGGCTCTCGAAACTGGCGGCGACGGCTTTCTTGATTTCCTGCGCGGCATAGGCCTCGTGTTCGCCCAGAGGGATGTCGTGATTGCGGCCCATCAGCAGGTGCAGGATATCGATGTAATCCTCACGCGTTTGCGGCCCGTCCACCAGAAACCGCGCTCCCGCCCGCTGGCGCAGGGCGTCGTCCACGTTCTCGGGGTAGTTCGAGAACATGCCAAAGGTGCAATTGCCGCGCACGACGGTGTTGGCACCGGCAAAGCTCTCCATCAGCACAGCGGTGATTTCCAACTGCCCGGCTGACGACTGCCGGTCACCGCGCTTGCCCGCCAGCTGGTCGATATCGTCGATGGTGCCAAAGCCGATGACCGAGGGGTCGATGATCGTGTTGATAAACGCCTTGGCGTTCTGGCCGGATTTGCCCTGATAGCTGTCGATATTGTCGGTGCTCAGATTCTGATAGCGGAACGGATAGCCCGCGTTCTGGCAATAGTCATTGATCAGCCCGGCCATCATCTGGATCAGGGTGGTCTTGCCGGTGCCCGGCTTGCCATCGCCCATGAAGGTAAAGATGAACCCGCCAAGTTCCGCAAACGGGTTCAGGCGGCGGTCGAAATCATAGGCCATCACCATCTTGGCCAGCTTCATCGCCTGATATTTGGCGATATGGTTGCCCACCACTTCATTCGGCTTCTTGAACGTCATGGTCAAGGTGGTGGATTTGGCCTTGGAGGCCGGCTCGAACCCCCGGATCGTCAGATCGTCGGCTTCTACATGCCAGGCTGCGTTCTGGAACGGGGCCAGGTAACCTGCGGACCCTGCGCGCAGGGCTGACTTCTCCATCAGTTGCTCGGCATAGGCACTGGTGGCGGCGATCAGGTGGGCATCGTCCGAGGCGTATTTGGCCAGCGTCTGGTCCAGTTCCCACAACGCGCCGTGCAGGGCAAGTTGGCCGTTGTCTGTCAGGACCTCTTCGATCTCACCAATATCAACCGTGGTCTCACCCAGATGCGAGGACAACAGATAGGCCAGCGCATTGCCGAACGTGTGCATCGTGATCAGCGCTTCGGCTGTCAGAACCTCCGAAAACTCGGTCTTCCGCGCGGCGGGCAGATCCCCGGCAAGGTTTGCGCGTTTCAGATCGGCCAACGGGGTCTGTTCCGCATAAGTGTCGGCCACGGCCAAAGCGATTGCGATGGCGCGGCGGATCGCCTGTTGTGCAGTTGCCTGCGGCGGCGAAACCAAGGCGTCACCATCGTCCGAGGCTTCGATCCTCTCAACCAGATGCACCCCGTCTGCGCGCACGGTCCGGCGTGTCACCAACCCCGGTGTCGTCGAGCGAAACCGCCGACCAGTCGAAACACCTGGTGAGCGTTCAACGGTGGTTTCCACGGCTTTGGCAATCCGCGGCGCGTGTTCGAACCCGTTCAGCAAAGCGGTTGCTGCCGGATAATGCTTGCGAATGTCGTCTTCGCGCAATTCCATCTGATCTGACGTCAAACTCATCTCAAAAACCGCCCTTGCTTCATCTTTTCTAAAATACTCTCGCCGAAGGCGAAAATTAGTACCTCAAAACCTGCCCCGCATTGCTGACGACGAACTTGCGCACATCTGCAAAGCCCGGCGGGTTACGTTCGGCCAGCACCTGAAACGGGCGCTGTGGCAGGATGATCGACCGTTGGGTGCGGGTGGCGCCGGTTTCGGCCCCCTGCCCGCCGAAAGGATCCAGCGCAAAGACCTCGCGCTCGACAGTTGAAAACCAGCCCGCGCGCTCCTCGATGACCTCTTCGCTGTGCAGCTCTTCGGTGGTCCAGGCCAGCGCCCAATCCTGCCCTTGCGGAGATTGCGCATCCTCCAACACCTGCCGCAAAGGGCCGGATTGTTCGGTATAGGCCGAGGAATACATCGGCCCCACATGGATGCGACGCAGGTGTTTGGGGTGCAGGTCATCGAAATCCTGATCAAAGCCCTTGGCGATGGTCACCAATTTCAGACCGCCCAGCGATTGCGCCATCAGATGTGCCTGCACCTCGGGCCAGCGGCGTTGGTCCTTGGGCAGGGCGGTTTTGCCTGTGTCCTCCAGCTGCATCAGATAGATGACGGGCAGGTTGACCTGACTGTCATAGACCGCCCAGTGGATCAAGAACTTGCGCCGTTCGCCCTCATTCCCGATCCAGTGACATTCGGGATCGTTGCGGGCCCAGAACAACTGACCCTTAAGCAACTCTTCGTAATAAAGCCTTTGCGACAGCGCAAATTGCAGCTTGGTTGGAATTTCCCGGTCGCCAATGATCGTCCGCACCATGTCGGTTTTCAGATCATCTTCCGAGGGCATATTCGCCAGATGCACCTGCGCCTGCTGCGCGTCATTGGCCATGGTCAAAAGCTCGGCCGCCACCGGAAACCCGCTGTCGCGCTTGTCCATTGCAAGGCTGCCAAAGAACCGCCCCGTATCGCGCCCAACCAGCAGGTATTTCATGCTAAGCGCGCGAAAGGTGTAGAGTAGCCCCGAGAGGTAGCGTGACACGATCCGCACCTCTTGCTTGCTGATCGCGCCCTCGGCCTCCATCGTCGCCGCCACGCGCAGGAGGTGGACGGTGATCACCTCGAATTTGCGGAAATAGCGGCGCGAGGCGAAGGTGTCGGTCAGGCCGACATGGTCTTGGGTGGGGTTAGTCATTTTCTTTTAGATCCAAAGTCTTGGATGCCAAACAAATTCCTTAAGGACGGCGGCCAACTAGCTGTCATTCTGTCCAAGAGTTTTAGGATGGTAACAAACACCCAAACTATCCCAAACCACGTCTGCACAAACAGATACGCAAAACCTATCGTCCATATCGCTGCGGGAATGTACCAAAGGTACTTGGCAGAACCTTCAAGTTGGAACACCGGAAGGTCTTTCGCCAAGTAAGCAAAGTAAAGCGACAAGACTAATGCTGCCAAAACTCCGATGTATTTGACTACGGGGTTTCTGAGCATTACCCACCATACAAATTCTTATCATGCTTCTCGACAATCGAGGCAAACCGGCGGGCAAAGCGTTCATCCGCCTTGGCCTTTTTCTCCAGCACATCGCGAGCAAAGACCATGTGGTCCTCGTGTGCCTCAAGCATGTCGGCCATCTTCTGGTTGGTCGCTGTGCCGATGGCGGCCATCGCCGTCTGCGCCTCTTGGTCCGTCTGCACACCGATCTCGTTGATGCGGTGGGCCACGTCCTGCTGCTGCGCGGTTTTCAGCGATTTGGTCAGGGCGTCATACAGCACCACGCGCTGCTGCGTGTCTGTCTGCAGCTTGTTGATCAGCACCATCTGCGTCGCCGCCTGGTTCTGCAGTGAATCGACCCAGGTCTTACCCTTTTCGATATAACGCTCCAGCGTCTGAGACTTGGCCAACTTGACCTGCTCTTCCTGAACCTTGGCGTTGTATTGCTTGTTCAGCTCGGCCAGCTGAGTTTCCAGCTGGGTGCGCGCGGCGGCGTCCTGTTCGACACTGATCTTGTTTTCCAGCGTGATAATCGCCGGGTCCATGCCCTGGATCTCGGCCCGCAGTGCTTCCAGTTCGGCCACGGTTGCCTCGCGATCGTCCAGCGTGCCTGTCAGGTTATCCTCGACCTTTACGCGTTGCTCTTCCAGCACAGTCAGCTGCCCTTGCAACAGCTTCACGATCACATCGGATTTGGCGATCAGGTCCTGCAATTTGTCGTCGATATTGGCCGTTCGCATCCGCTCTTGCCGGAGCGACTCGGATTTTCCCTTGGAAAAGATGCCGACAAACGACTCCCACCCGGTTTTCGAGCGCATCTCGTCGAAGTCCTTGGAAAACGCGTTGGTAACATCGTCCAGACCCATGATCAGCTCGGCGATGTTGGCGTTCATCACCTCAGTATGGGCGTGAACATCCTCAAGCGTGGCATTTTCGATGTCGATATCGGCCTCGGCCGTTCCAATCTTGGCCCGCGCCGCTTCGATCCGTGAGGTCAGCCCCTCAATCTGCGACTGGCTTTCGCGCACTTTCGTTTGCGTTTCTTTGATAAGCGCTTCGAATTGCTGGTTCGACATCTCTGCTGTCCTTTTTTCTTTAATTACCCAATAAGATAGGGAATGTTACGGTCATTTACATCCCCTTGAGTCCAAAAATCACGCAAACTCTGGCAAACTTGGGGTGGAAAGGAAAGCCACGTGATCGCAACCTGACGTAGAACTCAACGCTGCGACTATGCTGCAACGATTGGGCCTGAAAATAATTTGATCAAATCTGGGCTGATCGACCCGCATCGGTGGACATAGACAAAGCCCTCAACACCTGATTGGGTGCGGCAACTCAACTTCTGCGCGGAGAATGACATGCTGGACGCAACGACCGATCTGAAATCAATTCTGAAGAATCCTGACTTGCTTGTAACCAAAGCCTATATCGGTGGTCAGTGGGTGGACGGTGACAACGGAACTTTCGACGTGACCAACCCGGCCCGGGGCGATGTGGTGGCCAAAGTGGCCGATGTCAGCCGAGCGCAAGTCGCCGGAGCAATTGCACAGGCCGAAGCCGCGCAAAAGGAATGGGCCAAGTTGACCGGCAAGGAACGAGCGGTGATCCTGCGGCGCTGGTTCGACCTGATGATGGAGAACGCCGAAGATCTGGGCAAGATCCTGACCGCGGAGCAGGGCAAACCACTGGCTGAGGCCATCGGCGAAGTCGGCTATGGTGCCTCCTTCATCGAATTTTTCGGGGAAGAGGCCAAGCGCGTGTATGGCGAGACCATCCCGGGGCATCAGCGCGACAAACGGATCATGGTGCTGAAACAGCCCATTGGTGTAGCGGCCTCGATCACACCCTGGAACTTTCCCAACGCCATGATCACTCGCAAAGCAGGACCTGCGCTGGCGGCGGGGTGTGCTTTTGTTGCCCGCCCGGCGGCAGAAACGCCACTTTCCGCGCTGGTTCTGGCGCGTCTGGCGGAACAAGCCGGCGTGCCAGCTGGCGTGTTCAACGTAGTGCCTTCTTCCCAGGCCAGCGAGATCGGCAAGGAGTTTTGCGAAAACCCCGGTGTACGCAAGCTGACCTTTACCGGCTCGACCGAGGTGGGGCGCATCCTGCTGCGGCAAGCTGCTGATCAGGTCATGAAATGTTCGATGGAACTGGGCGGCAATGCACCCTTTATCGTGTTTGATGACGCGGATCTGGATGCTGCGGTCGAAGGCGCGATGCTGTGCAAATTCCGCAATAACGGCCAGACCTGTGTCTGTGCCAACCGCATCTATGTACAGGCCGGTGTTTACGACGCGTTCGCTGCCAAACTGAAAGCGGCGGTCGAAGCCCTGAAAATCGGCGACGGTCTGGCCGAGGGCACCACAACCGGTCCGCTGATCAATGCCGATGCGGTCGCCAAGGTGGAAGAGCATATCAAGGATGTTACGGACAAGGGCGGCGCCGTTCTGACCGGCGGCTTGCCTCACGATCTGGGCGGTACGTTCTTTCAGCCGACCATCGTGACCGGAGTGACTCAGGACATGATGGTGGCGCAGGACGAAACCTTTGGCCCGCTGGCCCCGCTGTTCAAGTTCGAGGATGAAGATGACGTGATCGCAATGGCGAATGACACAATCTTTGGCCTGGCCTCGTATTTCTATGCAAAAGATCTGAGCCGCGTCTACAAAGTGGCCGAAGCGCTGGAATATGGCATTGTCGGCGTGAACACCGGCATCATCTCGACCGAGTTGGGCCCGTTCGGCGGCGTCAAGCAATCCGGTCTGGGTCGCGAAGGCAGCCACCACGGCATGGAAGACTATCTTGAGATGAAATACGTCTGCATGTCGGTCTGATCTGGCGGCCATCGCCTTGGGGCGGTGGCCATTCTGCCCACAGGCGAAGCGTTGTTCCGGTCAAACGGGCCGGTGACGGCTGGGCAATGACCTTATTTCACCAAGCATGAATTCCCTGCGGGCAAGCTTCGTGGGGACTTTTCTATAGGCCCGATCCGATCCCAAACTTACGTCTTCTCCTCTTTGGCTATCACGGTCGTTACGGTGCGCGTCACCCGACTTCTGGTGATTGCAATCGCTCCTAAAACCAAAGCACAGGCTATGGCTTGCGCAGTAGTGATTGCTTCTCCAAACGCAAAGAACCCGACTGCAAACATCGTGGGCAATTCAATGCTTCCGACAACTGCAGTTTGAGAAGCGCCGATCAGCGGCGAACAGATCGTGTAGACAAGCTGCGGCACAAGCGCCGTGACCAATCCAATTCCAATGATCAGAACCCAATCGGACTGACCGTCAGGAAGCAGCGTGGAAACGTCTGCACTCAGCATCAAAGGCAAAAGCCCAAGAACCGATCCCAGCGACACCGAGGCGATACGTGCAAGTGGCGCAATTCGGGACAACCTGTGGACCAAAACAGAAATCCCGAAGCCAAAACCAAATGGCGCAGCCAGCGAGATTAAAAGCGTAGGAATGTGCTCGAACGGAACGGATGCTGGCGAGCCTGCTATGATGGCAGCCAGAATGATGAGGCCAGACGCAAGAAACGCGCGCCTTGTGGGAGTATCTGCGAACAAAGCCCACGCAATGATCAACGTGAAAACCGGATATGTCATATAGAGCACGCCCACCGTCGATGCGGGCAGTGTCTTTAAGGCTGTGACATATCCAATCCAGCCAAGCCCCATCACCACTCCGACCGCAAGACCCCAACAAATCTCGCGCCAGGCTTTTCGGTGTACGATGAGCACTGGCAGTAACAAAACCGCTGGAACGATGTAGCGATAGAATGCGACCGCGAAAGGTGCAACGCCCTGCTCAGTCAGCCCCCTGCTGAAATAGGGAACAAGCCCGAAACAGATTGAAGCAAAAAGAACGCCAACAACCGCAAGCGGTTGCGGAATAGCCGGTCTGGTCTGCGTGGATGTCGTCGACATCTGCAAGTTCTAGCACAGGTTCGCGATGAGTGTAGCCGAGTTTACCGGGCCGACGCATTGATGAGCATAGGCGCTGACATCAAAAAACAACGCCCCGCGTCTGGAGGAACGCGGGGCGCGGGTGTTGCGGCAGTCCGGGAGGAGGAGACTGCCGCCAGGCTTTCAAAGCCTCAGTTCACGGCCTTGGCGTCAACCACGTCTTTTTCGATGGCTTTAGCCGAGGTAATTTCGATCCGGCGCGGTTTCAGGGCCTCGGGCACTTCTCGCTTCAGGTCGATGTTCAGCATTCCGTTTTCATGGCTTGCGCCGGTGACACGGACATGATCGGCCAGAGCAAAGCGACGCTCGAACGCGCGGGTTGCGATGCCGCGATGCAGATAGCTGCGGCTCTTGTCCTCGGATGCCTTCTTACCGGCAACAACCAGCGAGTTTTCTTTCACTTCAACGGACAGGTCGCTTTCCGAAAAACCAGCGACGGCCACCGAGATACGGTACGTGTCGACATCGGTTTTTTCGATGTTGTAGGGCGGATAGCTTGGCTGTGCCACATCATTGGTCAGAACGCGATCCATCATGTCGGCGATCTGGTCAAAGCCAATGGTGGCGCGGTGCAGCGGTGCAAAATCAAATGTACGCATGTGTCATATCCTCAGTCTTGAGCGATTCACGATCTGGCCCTCCGGCTGGACGGACCAATGTTGATGACGGACCCCGTTGTGGCGATCCGATATCAGTGACATGGGAAGCGATTTGACCGAGTTCAACCCCCGCCGGAGCTGATGAATTTCGCACCAGACCCGGACGTGCCGGACCCAGCCTGTAACCGGCGGATCGTAGCCGTTGGTTTTGGCGCATCGCGCCGCATGATAGACTTGAGTTCGGCCACTATCTCGTCAAGCTCCATGCCGAACCCCACCTTTCTGCGACCGTTCGTGCCTACCGCTGAAACCACGGACAAAACCTGCCAGCGCGAGCCGTTTTTTGCCAGAATGGCGGATCCGGAAGACCCGAAGGTGACGTCGCAATCAAAAGTGATCAGGCCCTGCCTGCGATCCAATACGCGGCACGACCTTTCCCGCGTGATCGCCTCGGATCGTCCGCGCCCATACGAGGCTATGCTGATCTCGTTTCCCGAAACTCGCCCGCTGTGCAACACGAAAGGATCGGCAATCGAAAACGGGATGGGCTCATTCAGCCGCATCAGGGCGACATCCATCCGAACGCCTTCGTGCGAAAGCGGGTTATTTGAAGCGTAGCCGGGCAGAACGGCAATTTGCGTAATCTGACGCTCGGCCAACGCGCTGCCGTTGCTCAGACCCGCACGAAACGTGATGTCTTCGGGCGCGTATGTTTCCCCGGTACGGCGGTCGACAGCACAATGGGCAGCGGTCAGCACCATGTCCTGCGCGATCAGAGTACCTGTGCAATAGGACTCTTCGCGCACATCCAGCCGCCCGATTGCTTCCCAACCGTAAAGGTCGTCCCGGTCTGTCAGCTTGCGTTTGTTGGCTTGCGCATGGGATGCGGTCGCCAGAACACTCAGGCCCAAAAGCAGACTTAGAAAGACCTTGGTCATGGCCGGATAAACCTTGCACCGACGTTCTTGCCCGTCCCCGAACCGGAGGTCGACAATCCAAATCCGTGCCCGGCAGACAGCTCGTCTCGCAGCAATTGCAGCGAATGTTCAACCGCAGTTCCGATCGCAACGCTCTGGCCATCCATGCTGGCCTTTGCCGCCACAACCGACACGATCTGAGGGCGCGCGCCTGTAAAAGAAAAAACCGGTGCTCCTGAAGACCCGAAGTCGACGTCGCAAGACATGATCATAACGCCTGCCTGCCGGTTCATGACCGAACAAACCTGTTGCAACGAAGGCGCTTCTGACCGGTCATGTGCATATGACACCACGCCTACTTCCGCACCCCGGCGCGGCTGATCTCCTGATTCAAACGGAATGACCGATGTGTTGCGGATCGGCTGCCAAAGCTCGATCAGGGCGACATCTGCGCCGACACGGTCCGTCGACGACTCAGCACTGAATTGATAATCCGGGTGAATTACAGCTTGTCTTGCCGTTCGATATGCCAAAGCGCGGCCCAGCCGCCACCCGGCCAGAAATTCGATATCGGACGGGTTCACCCGCTGCCCGGACACCTTGTCGAACAGGCAGTGCGCCGCTGTCAGCACAAGGGTCGGCGACACAAGCGTTCCGGTGCAGAACCCTTTTCCGGCAATATCCAGACGACCGACAGCCATCCATTCGCGCCCGGAATCCGAGGTCTCCAGGCTTTCCAGCCTGGTGTCCTGTGCTGTAGCCGCCATCGGCAAAGCACAAAGAACAATCGCCTTAATCCATTTGCGCACTCGGGTCTCCGGGGACTCACTCTGAAGCTTTTGTCCTACGTGTCACGTTGGGCAAAAATAGGGCGATCGGTGTTCAGGTGAATTTCCTGAGGAAATGATGCGGGGCGGCATCAGAGTGGCTTATCGCAAAATTGGAACAGAATCTCCTGCCCGTTGCAACGCGGGTGGTTTCGGCCCCCCTGTTGCCCAATCCAGCAACTCGACCGTATGAACGACTGGCACTTGGGTGCCGGACCCGATTTGCATCATGCAACCGATATTGCCTGCGGCGATGATATCGGGCTTCTTCGCCTCAAGTGTTTTGATTTTGCGCTGCTTCAACTGACCCGAGATTTCCGGCTGCATCAGGTTGTAAGTCCCCGCGCTGCCGCAACACAAATGGCTGTCGGCGGGCTCGACCACTTGGAACCCGGCACGTTTCAGCAGGTCTTTGGGATAGGTCTTGATCTTCTGCCCATGCTGCAGCGAACACGCTGCGTGATACGCAACTGTGAGGTCCTGATCACGCCCTTCGGGCAAATTCAGTTGCATAACCAGCTCACTGATATCCATCGCGATACCCGAGACCCGTGCAGCATCATCCGATAGCGTGTCGTTCCGGAACATATGCCCGTAATCCTTGACCGTCGTCCCACAACCCGAGGTGTTGATCACGATGGCGTCCAATCCGTCGCCGTCCATCTCGCGAACCCAAGCTCTGATATTAGCGATTGCGGCTGCATGGCTGTCTTTCACCTTTCCCATGTGATGGGTCAGTGCTCCACAACATCCAGCACCCTCAGCCACCACAACCTCACATCCCAGCCGGGTCAGCAGACGGATCGTGGCGTCATTTATGTCGGTATTCAGCGCTTTCTGCGCGCAGCCCGTCATCAGGGTCACCCGCTTTTTCCGCTCGCCTTCGGGCGCAAAGCTTTGTGGATCATCATTACGGCTGACCGACGGAATGTTCTTGGGCGCCATGTCCAGCATGGCACGCAACCGGGCATCTGGCATGAGAAACCGAAACGGGCGACCCAGTTTCGCCCCGATCAGGGCCCAGCGAAAGCGCATCGGATAGGGCAGGATCTGCGCAAGAACCCAACGCAAAATGCGATCCGTCAAAGGGCGTTTGTAATTCGCCTCGATATATTCCCGCGCGTGATCGACCAGATGCATATAGTGCACACCTGACGGGCAAGTGGTCATGCAAGCCAGACAGGACAGGCACCGGTCGATATGTTTGACCGTCTTTTCGTCGGGCTGCCGCTCGTTTTCGAGCATATCCTTGATCAGATAGATGCGCCCGCGCGGACTGTCCAACTCGTCGCCAAGAACCTGATAAGTCGGGCAAGTCGCCGTGCAGAATCCGCAATGGACGCAATTTCGCAGAATTTCGTTTGCGCGCTTGGTTGCCGGGTCTTGCAGCTGCCGTTCAGTGAATGATGTCTGCATAAACCTATCCCATCAGCCCTGGATTGAACAAACCACGTGGGTCAAACTTCGCGCGCAATCCCTTTGTCAGGGTCGAGACGGCCGCGGTCTCCGGTTGAAAGCGCCCCAGTCGCGCGACTGTTTCTGCATCCGCTCGTACAAGTGTCGCGTGGCCAGAAAACACACCCAGACGCGCGCGCAGATCCGTACCTTTCGGGACGCGCAGCCAGACAAGCCCGCCGCCCCAGTCAAAAAGCAACTGATCCGCTTCGGCACGCGCTGAAACTTCGGCCGCATCTCCGGGTTTTACAGAAAGCCGCCAGACATCCCCGTCCTGCCCCTGAAACGGATGAGCATCGCGGATACCAGCCCAAAGCGTGTCTGCATCCGCTTCCTCTGAAATCTCTCCAAACCGGGACAGTTCAGCCGCCAATTTGCCTGTGCGATATGCGACCGCGTCCGTGAAGCCTTCGACCCTAAGCAGGGCTTTCCCGGCGTCGGGATCATACGCGGCCCCCGTTACTTCGAACGGCGATCTCAGCGCAGCGGACAGAACCCGAACCGCAGTTCCAGCTTCCCGGACCCCAACAGATAATGTTGCCACCCGTTCCGGTTTTGGAAGCACCTTCAGCGAAACTTCGGTCAAAACTCCTAAAGTACCCCACGACCCGCCCATCAATTTGACCAGATCGTACCCGGTGACGTTCTTCATCACGCGGCCACCGTTCTTGATCACCTGCCCGCGCCCATCGACATAGCGTACCCCCAGCAGAAAATCCCGGCAGGCTCCGACCTGAATCCGTCGCGGGCCCGAAATATTGGCGGCGACAACGCCGCCAATGGTCGGTTCACCCTGTGTTCCCAGCAAACCGCGATGATCCATCGGCTCAAACGCCAGGTGCTGGCCCTCTGCTTCCAGCGCCGCCGTGATCTCGGCCAAGGGCGTCCCTGCCCGTGCAACAAGGGTCAGCGCCCCGGGTTCATATAGCGTAATACCGCGCAAAGCTCCGGTTTCGATTTCCGCATACGGGCTGGCAATTCCACGCGTCCCGCCACCGACAACGCGTACAGGGTTTTCTAACCCGGCCACCAGCTTTGCCAGATCGGCCTCAGTCTCAGGTCTCATCGGCTTCATCTTTTCCAAAATACTCCGGGGGCAAGGGGGCGGCGCCCCCTTATTCTGCAGCCATACGCCGCGGCTCCGACACGTCGAGCGGAAACACTTTGGCCGCGTTCAGCAGCCATTTGGGATCGAAAACGTCCTTAACCGCCATCTGCGCCTCAAGGTCGGCAGGTGAATATTGATGAGACATCAGATCCCGCTTTTCGATCCCCACACCATGTTCCCCAGTCAGACAGCCGCCCTCGTCAACACACAGCTTCAGAATCTCTGCCCCAAAAGCTTCGCATTTTTCCAGATCGCCGGGTTTGTTGGCATCGAACAAGATCAGCGGATGCATATTTCCGTCGCCCGCGTGGAACACATTTCCGACCGGCAACCCAAACTCCTCACTCAATTCTCCGATACGACGCAGAACGGTTGGTAGGGCTGACACCGGGATCGTGCCATCCAGACACATATAATCGTTCAATTGTCCCATGGCACCGAATGCAGATTTCCGACCCAACCAGATCTTGGCGCTTTCCTCAGCCGACTGGCTTTCGCGCAATTCAACCGGGTCATGGCGTTTTGCTATCTCGATGATTTTCGAAAGCTGAAAATCTATTTCAGCGTCAGACCCCTCCACTTCGACGATCAGCAGCGCGTTGCAATCGGGATACCCGGCATGGGCAAAGTTTTCGCAGGCCCTGATGCACAATGTATCCATGAACTCGATCGCGACCGGCAATATGCCCGATTGGATGATGTCCGAGACACACTGCCCCGCAACCTCATTGTCATTAAAACCCATCAGGACCGGTCGTGCGCCCTCGGGCTTGCGAAGAATACGCAGCGTGGCCTCGGTCACCACACCCAGTTGACCTTCGGACCCACAGGTGACGCCCAACAGATCCAGACCTGGTGCATCCAGATGCGCACCACCGATTTCGACAACGCTGCCGTCCATCATGACCATGGTCACGCCCAACAGGTTGTTTGTTGTTACCCCATATTTGAGGCAATGCGCTCCGCCCGAGTTCATCGCGATATTGCCAGCAATGGCACAGGCCAGCTGTGAAGACGGATCGGGGGCGTAGAAGAAATCCTCTTCCTCGACCGCACCGGTAACGCTTAGATTGGTGCGACCCGTCTGTACTTTGATGAAGCGGTTGTCATAGTCGATTTCCAACACCTCATTCATCCGTGCGACGCCCAGAATGACGCAATCCGCGGTCGGCAAGGCTCCACCGGCCAGTGAAGTGCCCGCGCCGCGCGGCACCACAGGCACGTTTTCGTCATGACAAATGCGCAGAACATCCGAAACCTGCTGTGTGCTTGACGGCAGCACGGCCAGCATTGGCGGGCATTTATAGGCCGTCAAAGCGTCACACTCGTAAGCGCGGGTTTCGGAGGGGTCATGGATGATCGCATCTTCGGGCAGAACCCGCGACAGCCGCGCAACAAGCGCAGATTTCCGGCTCAGAACATCCGGGCTTGGCTTTGGCATCTCCATGGCATTCCTCTTTTTGGTAATATTATATTACCAATTTATCGCACTGGCAAGTTCCCATGCCCGGCCTTACTGTCGCGGTCATGACCTGGATCGAACGTGCCGCTCTTTTTGCCCCTCTGGACTATGCATCGCTGCTTCTGCTGCTGGTTGCTTGGCTCTGGATTGGGTGGAAAATTGAACATCCGTCACCGCAGAGGCAATCCGTAGCCCTTATGATGGACGATTATCGGCGCGACTGGATGCGCGAGATGGTGACCCGCCAACCGCGTATGTTTGACGCACAGGTCGTGGCGGCCATGCGGCAGGGCAGTACATTTTTCGCGTCGACCACGATGATTGCCATCGGGGGCGGGCTGGCCCTGCTGGGCAACACCGAAAGACTGGCAGGCGTCGCAATCGACCTCGCCATCGGCAGTGCTCCGGCAATGGTCTGGGAGATCAAGATCCTTTTCGTCGTATTGCTGCTGGCCAACGCATTTCTGAAATATGTCTGGGCGCACCGCCTTTTCGGATATTGCGCCGTGTTGATGGCTGCAGTTCCCAATGACCCCGAAGACCCGCAAACCTATCCTCGCGCCGGTCAGGCGGCCGAGATCTGCGTTACCGCCGCGCGCAGCTTCAACCGCGGTCTGCGCGCCACCTATTTTGCACTGGCGTCGTTGGCATGGTTTCTTGGACCTGTCGCGCTCATTTTGGGTACAGCGGTCACGTTTGGCGTCTTGTATCGGCGCGAGTTCGCCTCACATTCCCGGGAAATACTGATGGCCCGAGCCGCCAGCACGGATACGTGATACCGATGCGCTACCTCACTGGCTAGACTGGTGCGATGCGATACTTGATTCTCTGTGCCTTAATGGCCAGCCCTGCCCTTGCCGACCCGCCAACAATCGAACAGGTCCGCACTAGTGCGAACGGCGATACATGGCGGTTCGATGTAACGATCTGGCATTCCGATACGGGTTGGGATCATTACGCCGACGGCTGGCGTGTTCTGGATATGGATGGAAACGAATTGGGAATGCGCGTGCTGCTCCATCCACACGAAACCGAACAACCCTTTACCCGCTCTTTGGGTGGGATGGTCATTCCAAAAGGCCAGAACCAGGTGCAAATTCAGGCACGGTGCATCGTCGATGGATGGAATGAAGGCACCACGGTTGTCAAACTGGATTGACCCTCAGAAAATACCTATGGCCAGACCCGCACCCAAAGCGGCTCCTGTCTCGCGGCATTGATCCAGCTGGTCTTGCGGGATTGTCTTTTCGGCCAAAATGGCCTCGGGCGATTGCGCATGGGTGCAAATGATCAGCGGAGGCTGAACAGCTTTCAATCGCCAACCGGTGGCTATCCGTGCGATCTGACGGGCGGCGTTTTCGCCATCTGATCCTGCGCAAATCATCTGCGCATAGGGTCGGCCTTCTAGTTTTCCCAGCACCGGGTAGTAGCAGCGGTCGAAGAATTCCTTCATCAGACCCGAAATTGCCGCCAGGTTTTCTGGCGCGCAAAAGATGTAGCCATCGGAGGCCAGCAGATCTTCCGGCCCGGCTTGATTGGCTGGAATAAGCTTTGTGTCAGCCTCACCTCGCGCTGCTTCGGCCGCCGCTTCGGCCATCTGCCGGGCACCGCCTGTGCGGGAGTGATAAACGATCAGAAGCTGCGCCATGTCAGACCCGGTGGTAGGGGCCACCTGACAGAATGGTCGCGGCCCGGTAAAGTTGCTCGGCCAGCATCACACGGACCAGCATATGGGGCCAGACCATCGACCCGAGTGAAATGGAAAAATCCGCCTCGGCCCGCAGAACCGGGTCGATTCCATCCGCGCCACCGATAACAAATGCCAGGTCCTGCCGGCCCGCGTCGCGCCAATCACCCAGCTTCTTCGCGAAATCGGGCGAGGACATGACCCGCCCCCGTTCATCCAGCGTGCACAACACTGCCCCTTTGGGTAGGGCCTTGCGCAGCAGCGCGGCCTCGGCTGCCATGCCTGCGTTTTTCTTGTCTTCAACCTCGATCACCTGCGCAGGCCCAAGGCCCAGCGCACGGCCGGTCCGGTCAAAACGGGTCAGGTAATCGTCAAGCAGTGTCTTCTCGGGTCCGGCGCGCAATCGCCCGACCGCAACTATGCTGATACGCATATCTCTCTCGCCTCCGGCCTGTTAATGCAGGCCGGGATGGCGCCTCAGTTCGCCGAGGCGCTGCTGCCCTGAGGCAGCCACATCTTTTCCAGCTGATAGAATTCACGCACTTCGGGGCGGAAGATATGGACGATGACGTCGCCCGTATCGATCAGCACCCAGTCGCCGGTGTCCTTGCCTTCGACCTTCGAGGTGAAACCGAATTCCTGCTTGATGCGATCCGTCAGCTTTTCCGCCATGGCCGAAACCTGACGGGTCGACCGACCCGAGGCAATCACCATGTGATCCGCAACCGATGATTTGCCCTGCAGGTTGATCTGCACGACGTCTTCGGCCTTGTCATCGGAAAGTGAGGAAAGGATTCGTTCAAGCAGCTTGTCGCTGATTGACTGAGAGTGGGCCATTATGTTGACCCCATCATCGGCGGGCAAACCCGCCTGTGTATGTAGAGACAGGACATAGTCCTCCTTTGCTGCGCGCCGTGAAACCCCGGCGCCGGGGTACTAATAAGGTAGCAAGGGGAATGCAACATTTCAATGAATGCACGCTGCGGGGCGTACACAGACGCTTACTCTGTGATGATCTGTTGCGCAGTTGCGCCGTCCGACAACAGCCGGACTTCGCGCTGCGGGAAGGGGATCGAGATACCTTCTTCCTTAAATGCGTCCCAGAGCGCCAGATAGACGTTGCCCCGGATATTGGTCAGCCCCTTTGTCGGGTCGCTGATCCAGAACCTCAGCACATAGTCCACGCTGCTGTCACCAAATCCGGTGATGTGGCAAACCGGTTCATGTTTGCCGCCGCTCAGGACCCGGGCAACCGCCTTCACCGCCCTGATTGCCGTCGCGCGCACTTTATGCGGATCGTCGTCATAGCTGGTACCAAAATCCAGATCCAACCTTACGAACCGGTCGGAATGAGACCAGTTCACCACCTGGTTGGTAATCAGATCTTCGTTTGGGATCAGGTACTCGCGCCCGTCCCGTGTTACGACCGACACATATCGCGCGCCAAGCGAGTTGATCCAACCGAACGTATCCCCCAACGAGATCACATCGCCCGGCTTGATCGAGCGGTCCATCAGGATGATGATCCCCGATATCAGGTTCGACACCACTTTTTGCAAACCGAACCCGATACCCACGCCGATGGCGCCAGACAAAAGCGCGATGCCGGTCAGATCGAACCCTAACGTTCGGATCGCAGCCATAAAGACTGCCCCGTAAAGCAGAACCTGTATGCCTTTTGACAATAGCACCTGCATGGACGGGGTTATGTCGTCATTGCTTTGCAATGCGCGTTCGGCTGCGCGCGTGCCGATACGGGCCAGTGTCAGCAGGATGCCAATCAGCAATGTGGCTTTGAGAATACCAAGGGCCGAAATATGCAGGTCCCCGATGGAAATCGCCACTCCGTCAAGAAAACCCGCGACATCATCCGTCAGATTCAGTGCGACTAGCGTTGCGTAGATCCACATTGCCCACTTGAAAATCCGGCGAAGCGTGCGGTTTTGGACCAGTCTCGCGACCAGTGCTATTGCCAGCCATGCCGCCGCCAGCGTAGCTATCACCCCGATGATATAGCTGCGCGACGGCCAGGTGAGCTGCTGCATGATCAGATACAATGCCCACGAAAGCAGGATGAAGTAGACCAGCGCCAACCGCCGCATCAACTGTACCAGAACCCGCAGCCGCCATTTCGGCCATCCCGTGCGTGAACGGGCCCAAGCATCCCATTTGGATTGGGTCAGGAATTTCAGCAGCAAAGCCAGCGCCCACAGCAACAGGATGATGAGCAATTGATATTGTCGCCAGCCTGGCGTGACGATCAGATCAAGCAGCCTCTCGAATTGCGCGGAAAAAGCCGCAACCATGTTGTTATAGAGGTCGGTCAGCGTACTTGGGATCAGGTCTTGGTTCATGCACGTCTCCTGCGGGGCCAGCTTGGACAGCAATGCAGGGCGATGCAAGCCTGACACTGGTTTTGAACCTTGATTGCCGGAAGGGCGCGGTATATCTGAACCGCATGAGACTCAATGTGGCCCAACTTCAGAATCTGGAAGATCGCGCGCGCTTGCGTGAACGGTTCTTTGGCGCTGCCCGCACGGTTCTGGCGCGCCTATCCGTCGCCTGAGCCAACTCGCCAGCTATTTCTCATTACATACGGGAGAGGACCGATGTCCCCCAAGACACTCTATGACAAGATCTGGGATGCCCATGTCGCGCACGAAGCCGATGATGGAACCTGCCTGCTTTATATCGACCGCCATTTGGTGCACGAAGTCACCAGCCCGCAGGCATTTGAAGGGCTGCGCATGGCAGGCCGTAAAGTGCGCGCGCCGGAAAAAACCATCGCTGTACCGGACCACAACGTGCCGACCACACCGGACCGCGTGAATGGGATCGAAAACCCGGAATCACGCATTCAGGTCGAGGCGCTGGACAAGAACGCCAAGGATTTCGGCATTCACTACTACCCGGTGAATGACGTGCGCCAGGGCATTGTCCACATCGTTGGACCGGAACAGGGTTGGACCCTGCCGGGTATGACCGTTGTCTGCGGCGACAGCCACACAGCGACCCACGGTGCATTCGGCGCGCTGGCCCACGGCATCGGTACGTCCGAGGTTGAGCATGTTCTGGCCACGCAAACGCTGATCCAGAAGAAGTCCAAAAACATGAAGGTGGAAATCACCGGCAAGTTGCAACCGGGCGTGACCGCCAAGGACATCACTCTGGCTGTGATCGGTGAGACCGGCACTGCTGGCGGTACCGGCTATGTCATCGAGTATTGCGGCGAAGCGATCCGTGATCTGTCGATGGAAGGTCGCATGACCGTCTGCAACATGGCGATTGAAGGCGGGGCTCGTGCCGGCCTGATCGCGCCGGATGAAACAACGTTCGACTATGTCAAAGGCCGCCCGCACGCGCCGAAAGGGGCGCAGTGGGAAGCGGCTCTGACATGGTGGAAAACGCTTTACACCGACGAAGACGCGCATTTCGACAAGGTCATCACTCTGCGCGGCGAAGACATCGCGCCGGTCGTGACCTGGGGCACCAGCCCCGAGGACGTTCTGCCGATCACCGCAACCGTCCCGAACCCCGAGGATTTCGAAGGCGGCAAAGTCGATGCAGCCCGCCGCTCCATAGAGTATATGGGACTGAAAGTCGGCCAGAAGCTGAGCGAAGTTGAGATCGACACCGTCTTTATCGGCTCGTGCACCAACGGCAGGATCGAGGACCTGCGAGCCGCCGCCGAGATTCTGAAAGGCAAAAAGATCAAGGACGGCATGCGCGCCATGGTCGTTCCGGGCTCGGGCCTCGTCCGCGCGCAGGCCGAAGAAGAAGGTCTGGCGGATATCTTCAAAGAAGCCGGTTTCGAGTGGCGTCTGGCAGGATGTTCGATGTGTCTGGCGATGAATCCCGACCAGTTGCAACCGGGTGAACGCTGCGCCGCGACTTCAAACCGCAACTTTGAAGGCCGTCAGGGCCGGGGCGGGCGTACCCACCTGCTAAGCCCGGCAATGGCCGCCGCAGCGGCAATCACAGGACGGCTGACAGACGTTCGTGAAATGATGTAAGCTACCCTCATAACTGGATATTTGAGGGATTGAAGACATGAGTGACTGGACAAAATGGCTATTGCTTGGACTTCTGTCCATCGTGTTCGGCATCTTTGTGCTGGGCGCACCGGTCGTGGCATCAATTACCGTGACGGTGTTCACAGGTGTATTGCTGTTGATTTCGGGCGCATTGCAGGTTGTTGGCGGCTTCACAGTCGAAGGGACCGGCAACAAGATACTGTCACTTATCATGGGTGTCGTGATGCTGTTTCTGGGCTGGTCCTTTCTGGATCACCCACTGCAAGGAACGCTGACACTGGCAACCGTCTGCCTGATCCTGTTCATGGCTGGCGGCATTGCCCGCGTGATCCTGTCGTTCCAGATGCGTGGAACACAGTATTTCTGGGCGACGCTGGTCTCGGGCATCATGTCGATTGTTCTTGCAATCCTGATCTGGCGCTTTGCTGCAATGGACCCTTCAGTGCTGCTGCAATTGCTGGGCATCCTGCTGGGGATCGAGATGATCTTTAACGGGCTCGGCCTTGTCTTCATGGCGTTCTTCGTCAAGGACGCACCAAAAGAAACGAAACAAGCTTAACGCGGGGTCTGGGCGCGGCCCTCTCCCGCAGGAGTGTGAACATGGATAAGTTTGAAAAAGTCCACGGGGTGGCCGCCCCAATGCCGCTGATCAATATCGACACCGATATGATCATCCCTAAAGTGCACCTGAAAACCATCAAACGGTCGGGCCTGGGTGTCGTTCTGTTCGACGAGATGCGTTATCACGATGACGGTCAGGAGAATGAAGAATTCGTCCTGAACAAGCCCGCCTATCGCGAGGCCGAGATTCTGGTTGCTGGCGACAACTTCGGCTGTGGGTCCTCACGCGAACACGCGCCCTGGGCGATCAAGGATTTCGGCATCAAGGTCGTGATCTCGACCAGTTTTGCCGACATCTTCTTCAACAACTGTTTCAAGAACGGCATTCTGCCGATTGTTGTCGGGGCAGAACACCACGCGATCCTGATGGATGATGCGCATAAAGGCGAAAACGCCCGCATGACCGTACATCTGGAAGACCAGCAGATCACCACATCGGACGGCGTCGTGATCGATTTCGAAATGGATCCTCACCGCAAGCACTGCCTGCTGAATGGTCTGGATGATATCGGGCTGACGATGGAAAAAGATCATCACATCGACAAGTTCGAGGATCACGCCAGTCAGGCCCGTCCCTGGGTGTGATTCTGGGGACGAATCTGTGGATACTCAACCTGACGGGGTCGCCAAGGCGGCCCCGCTCGCATTCTTGGGGTTGATTTTTCGATAACCACAACATGTGGGTATCAATTTGAGATACACGTCGGATTTGCGTCGAAAATGATGCAATACCGCACCAGTTGCGCCATCTTTTTGCCCGAAATCCCGTGTTTTCTGCACCTCGGCTTGAGCAAAATGCCGCTTATCGTTCATGTTGACGCTGAAGAGGCATCCGTCAACGTCAGACGAAGCGACGGGCACAAGTTGGAAACAAGTCGACAAAGATCGGCTGATCCGGTTTGAAAAAGGGTTCGGATAGTGATTGCGCGCACAACAGGGGCGGCGATACGCGGTATACTTGTTGCACTTATGGTGCTGACACCTGCGTTGTACCTGCCTGTCTCATCTACGAACGGGACCGAGATACTGGTCTTTCTCGCGATCCTCGCGTTTATCCTGACCTTTGCCGAATACAATTCCGCCTTTCCCAGCTTCATCGAATTCCGCGACGCGCCCCCGGTCAATCGCCTTCGGTTTGTCGGCCTGATGTCGATGGTCACCTTTCTGACGCTGATCTGCAAAAACGCCTTTGAACCAACGCAGTTGACCACATTCTCTTATTCGGTTGGTTTGGCTGTCGCAAATGTGGTGGACTTCCCCTATTCTCCGGTGCGCCTCATCGTGTTGATGTTGCCCCCGGATGCCAGCCACGCCTTGATTGAACTGGTCCGCATCACGGCCAGCGTGGCTTATGTCGCGGCATTGGTCACGATTGTCAGCTTTGCCTATGCGGTCAGGGTTCGGGGATGGCCAACCGGAAATGGCGCCTTCAATGTTTGGACAAACCTGCCGCTGTTTGACCCGACCAAAGGGGGCGATGTCGTTACGCGCCTTCAACGGGATGGCCGCCTGAACATCTGTATCGGCATTCTGCTGCCATTCCTCATTCCGGCGATAATCAAGTTGATGAGCAGTGTGATCGCCCCGATCTCTCTCGGGAACCCACAGACCTTGATCTGGACCATGAGCGCATGGGCCTTCCTGCCCGCCAGCATGATCATGCGCGGCATGGCGACCCTTAGGATCGCGGGCTTGATCATGGAAAAACGCCGCGCTTATTCGACCAGCGAGTCAACACAGGCCGCATGATCCGCACCCTATGTCTGCTATTGCTGCCCTTTGCGGCACAGGCAGAGGTCGTGCGTATCGCCACCTATAATACCGAGCTCAGCGAAAAAGGTCCTGGCCTACTGCTTCGCGACATTCAACGCGATGACGCGCAGGTTCTGGCCGTTGTTGACGTTATTGCATCGGCACGCCCTGACATAATCGCCCTTCAGGGTATCGATTGGGACCTGAACAATACTGCTGTAATCGCCCTGACCGGGAAACTGCGCAACGCGGGGCTTGATTACGGATATTACCTTGCCGCACAACCCAATGCCGGGCTGGAAACCTCGCTTGATCTGGACGGTGATGGCAAGACCCAAGGCCCCGGCGACGCCCAAGGCTGGGGGCAGTTCACAGGTCAAGGTGGGCTGGCGGTGTTGTCGCGATACGAAATCATCACCGCTGAGGTTCAGGATTATTCCGAGCTGTTGTGGCGGAGTTTACCGGGCGCCATCCTGCCTAGAGCAAACGGGCACCCCTTCCCGTCTGACGCGGCACATCAGATACAACGCCTGTCTTCGACCGCACATTGGGTTGTACCGATCGAAACCCCTTATGGGCGGCTCAATCTCATGACCTTTCATGCCGCGCCACCCGTTTTCGATGGGCCCGAGGATCGAAACGGATTGCGCAACCAGGATGAGATCAGGCTCTGGTCCGTTTTACTGAACGGTGAACTGAGGCCAGTTCCCAAAGGTCCCTTCGTAATCGCCGGCGATGCCAACCTTGACCCAACGCGTGGAAAGGGCCGTAAACAGGCCATTCAGTCCCTTCTGGCCCATCCGCGTTTGCAAGACCCGCTGCCGAAAGACCCGTCAGGTTCGACCTCAACGGTCGCGTGGAAGGCCACGGGTGAAATGCGCGTGGATTATGTGTTGCCGTCGGCCGACCTGCGCATTTCGGATGCCGGTGTAACGTGGCCGGAAGAAGGCACCAAGCTATACGAATCCGCCCTGCGCGCCAGCAGGCACCGATTGGTCTGGATTGACGTCACCCTGCCCTAAGGCGTGACCGACTCTCCGTTCGCATAGGGCAAAGCCACAAGGCTGGGTGAGATCGCAGAACGCAATGCATCATCCAGATCTGTCTGATGCACGGAACCCAGCAACTCGGTCAGGTACGATCCGTCCAACTGATGTGGCACCTGCCACAGGTACCGCATTTCAATCAGGTGTGAGGACATGCGCCAGAATGGTCGCGCCAGCTGCAATGGCCACCATTGCATAGGCTTCACGGATATGTCCCGCCCGGTCACTCTCGTCAGAGACTGCGCGATCTCAGCTCCGGTCAGGGTGTAGCCAGCAAAAGGAACATCGCAGAACCGCGGCAGATCCTTTCGGATTTCACATAGCGCGACGGCAGCTTGGGCCAGATCAGGCAGATAGGCCCAGGCGTGCGGGGCCTCCGGATCTCCGGGATACACGAATTGATTGCGCGACAGATGCTTGATCATGACCTGATCGAACCAGTTTCCAGATGCCTCGGTGTCAATGAAATCACCCGCACGCAGAAGGATCGTACGGACGGTTGAGGCGCGATACGTCTCCTCCATCTCGATCCGGATGCGGCCAAGCGGATTGGTGGCCAAGTGCGGTGTACTCCCGGACCATGGGCCTTGCGTGTCCGCTCCAAACACATAGACGTTGCCTGGAACCAGTACGGTGGCTCCGGTCTCGGACGCGGCATCTATCACACGTCTGGTCAGGTCGGGCATTTCACGCGACCAATCAGGATAGAGCGGGTTCCACCCATTTACGATGACATCCACCCCTTTTGCCGCCTGGGAAAGAGAATCGGACCCGCGACGGAATGTCTGCACGGTCCAACCCGCATTCCGAAACGCCTTTGCAGCATTACGCCCAAACCGGCCCGACGCGCCGAGTATCAGAGCAGTTTGTGTCATTGATACCTCCTGTTTCGGACCAATCTATCCATTCAATGCACGTATGGAATTGCCGGGAAATGTAGAATGTGTATTCAATTATGAATGGATAAAGCACTGACGCATGCGGATTGGTCTCTGATCCAAAGCTTTCTGGCCGTGGCCGAAACAGGATCCCTGTCTGCCGCTGCTCGGCACCTTGATCGCAGCCAACCCACATTGGGGCGGCAAGTACAAAGCCTTGAGACCGAACTGGGCGTATCCTTGTTCGACCGCCACGCGCGCGGCCTGAAACTAAGCGTGGCAGGTTCCCAGCTCTTGCCGATGGCGCAGCAAATGCACAGCGCCATGACTGCCTTCAGCCTTGCCGCCGCAGGGCAGTCGCAGCAGCTTGAAGGCTCGGTCCGCATCACCGCTTCGGTCTTCGCGTCGCATCATCTGCTGCCTCCGATTCTGGCGAATATCCGAAGGCAGGAACCCGCCATTCAACTTGAGCTGGTCGCCACCGATACCACGGAAAACCTGTTATACCGCGAGGCAGATATTGCCGTTCGCATGTATCGCCCCGCGCAGATGGATATCATTTCGCGTTATCTGGGCGAGGTGCCGTTATGCTTTTGCGCGGCCAGGTCCTATCTCGACCGTAAGGGACGCCCCAAGACACCCGAGGAACTTTTTTCCCACGACCTTGTGGGGTTTGACGCCAATCAGGAAATCATCAAGGCCATGCGCGAAAAAGGATGGCCCGCAAGCCGCAACAGTTTTGCGACCCGCTGCGATCTGCAAAGCGCCTATTGGGAACTGATCCGCGCGGGATGCGGCATTGGCTTCAGTCAGGTCCAGATGGCCGAAGCCGACCCGGATGTCGAAATCTTGCCGCTGGATGTAGAAATCCCGGTTCTGCCCGTGTGGTTGGCTGCGCCGCAGGCCATGCGCCAGACCCCACGTATCCGCAGGGTCTGGGATTTGCTGGCAGAAGGGCTCAAGGCCAGCCTCTGAGGATCAAAGTGGGCCCGTATACGTTCCGCGCGCCGGGTAGTTATTGCCCAACGTGAACTTCAGACCACCCGCGATATCCGACATCGACGGGCGACCGAAAGGCGTGGTCTGTCGCCAAGCATAGTACAGCGTCCGGTCAGGTGCGATGTAGAAATGTCCGGGCTCTGCGAACAGGTCTGGTTCGGCACTGCCTTCGCGCCTGGTCGAGATGTTCAGCCCCCAACCCTCCCGTGCCTCAGACAGGGGCAGGCTGTGGCCTACACGCAGGCGGGAAACATTGGCTTTTGCTGCGGTTTCAGCGGCACGTTCGGCGGTATCGGTGGTGATCATGATAACCTCGACACCCAGCGCCGCGAAATCGTCCAGCGCCGCCTCGGCCTCGGTCATCTGCCTGATGCAGATCGGGCAATGCAATCCGCGATATTGAATCACCAGCGTTCCGTTTTCGCCCTTGTTGGTCTCGAGGTCGAAACTGCCATGGGCGACAGTTTCAATTTTCAGCGCAGGAACCAGATTTCCGGGTGTCAGCATGTGTTTTCCTTGTGTTTTGACAGGTCTGTCTCATTGACCCGATGCTGCGCAGACGCTAGGGCCTGTGCAACAAAACGCAAGGAGACCCTTCATGCCCAACCCCTCGCTCCTCATCCTGCCCGGAGACGGAATTGGCCCAGAAGTTATGGCCGAAGTGCGCAGAATCATCGATTGGTTCGGTGCCAATCGTGGTCTTCAATTTGACGTGAGCGAGGACCTGGTGGGTGGTGCCGCCTATGACGCCCACGGCAAGCCTCTGTCCGATGAGACCATGGCAAAGGCGCAAGAGGTTGACGCGGTTCTGCTGGGCGCCGTCGGCGGTCCGAAATACGACGATCTGGATTTCAGCCTGAAACCCGAACGTGGCCTGCTGCGCCTGCGTAAGGAAATGGACCTGTATTCGAACCTGCGCCCCGCGCAGTGTTTTGACGCGCTTGCCGATTTCTCTTCGCTGAAGAAAGACATCGTTGCCGGTCTGGATATCATGATCGTGCGCGAACTGACGTCGGGCGTCTATTTCGGTGAGCCGCGCGGCATCTTCGAGGAAGGCAACGAACGCGTCGGCATCAACACCCAGCGTTACACCGAATCCGAGATCGAACGCGCCGCGCGCTCGGCTTTTGAACTGGCAATGCGCCGCAACAAAAAGCTGTGCTCGATGGAAAAAGCCAACGTGATGGAATCGGGCATCCTGTGGCGCGAAGTCGTCACCCGCGTCGCAGCGGACTACCCCGAAGTTGAGCTGAGCCATATGTATGCCGACAACGGCGCGATGCAGCTTGTACGCGCACCGAAACAGTTTGATGTGATCCTGACCGACAACCTGTTCGGTGACATCCTGTCCGACTGCGCCGCGATGCTGACCGGGTCGCTGGGCATGTTGCCTTCGGCCTCTCTGGGCGCGCCGATGGCTAATGGTCGGCCCAAGGCAATGTATGAACCCGTCCATGGCTCGGCCCCGGATATCGCCGGTCAGGGCAAAGCCAACCCGATCGCCTGTATCCTCAGCTTTGCTATGGCCCTGCGCTACAGCTTTGATCAGGGCGAAGAAGCGGATCGTCTGGAGGCCGCGATCGAGAAAGTACTGGCCGATGGTGTACGCACCGGCGACCTGCTTGCAGATGAGGGCGTTCAGCCCGTATCAACCACTGAAATGGGCGACGCGATCCTTGCGGCCTTGGATGCCAGCGTCTGAAACACGAAACAGCGAAATGACAAAAGGCGGTGCCCGATGCACCGCCTTTTTTCGTTTTTTCCCTCAGAGAAGGCTCTAGTTTCCACCGAAAATATTCTTCAGAAGATTGTTGATATCATCGGCAAAGCCTCCGCGCTTTCGGCGCGGTTGTGGCTGTGCGACCTGAACCGGCGGCGCTGGTGCCATCATCGGCAAGGGTGTCGGTGTCATCCCTTCGGTGACTCGCAGCATGGTTTCTCTCCAGATTTCCGCGGGCAAACCCCCACCGGTCACACCAGATAGGGGCGTGTTGTCGTCGTAGCCCATCCAAACGCCGGTTACGTAATCCGCAGTAAACCCGATGAACCATGCATCCCGCGCCGCCTGGGTTGTGCCCGTTTTGCCCGCCACCTGCCAGCCGGGCAACTTGGCCCGTCCACCTGTGCCCTCGGACACCACACGTTCCATCATCCATGTCAGCTGTTTGGCAGCCGCGTCGTTAATCACCCGTTCACCGATACCGGTTGTCGTAACCATGACAGGAGCTTCATCACCCAGTAGCTTCAACTCGGTCAGGCCATAAGGTTCAACGGCAGAGCCGCCGTTCAGAATACCTGCATAAGCCCCCGTCATCTCAATCAGCGTGCTTTCCGACGCGCCCAGCGCCAAGGCCGGACCTTGCGCCAGATCGCTGGCAATGCCAAAACCACTGGCCACGGTGCGGACGTTATCCAAACCCGAAATCTCGGCAACTTTCACCGCCGGAATATTCAGCGAGTTCTTCAGCGCATCCGCCAGTGACACGCGCCCGTAGTACTTGTTGGTATAGTTCTTGGGGCACCATTGACCGGACCCGGGAATGTCCACGCAGTAAGGTTCATCCATCACCGTATCCAGCGGCGAATAGCCGAGTTCCAGCGCGGTAGCGTAGACAAAAGGTTTGAAGGACGAACCGGTTTGGCGCTTGGCGATGGTGGCCCGGTTGAACACCCCGGCAACCCGTGTTTCTCGGCCGCCGACCATGGCTCTCACCGCTCCGTCCGCGGACATGACCACGATGGCCGCCTGCGCCTTGGAGCCTTCGCGCACCTTTTCCTGAAAGATGAATTGCAAAGCCTCTTCCGCCGATCGCTGAATCCGCTGATCCAAAGTCGTCTGGATTACAACATCTTCGGTTGTGTTGTCGCCAAAATAACTGGGAAGTTCCGAAACAACCCAATCTGCGAAGTAACCGCCCGCTCGGGCAGCTGCCGCTTCAGACAGTTGCGCCGGTCGCGTACGCGCTTCGCTGGCCTGTGCGGCGGTCAGATATCCCTGATCCTCCATCAGACCGATCACCAGCCGCGCCCGATCCTGAGACCGTTGCAGGTTGTTGGTCGGTGCATAGCGTGTAGGCGCAACCAGCAGACCAGCCAGCATCGCGGCCTCTGCGGGCGAAACCTCGGCGGCGGATTTTCCAAAGTAGCGCTGGCTTGCGGCTTCGAACCCACGCGCGCCTGCGCCAAGAAAGGCACGGTTCAGGTAGATCGTCAAAACCTCGCCCTTGGAGTATTTCACCTCCATTGCCAGCGCATAGACGGCTTCCTTAGCCTTGCGCCACAAGGAACCCTGACGGCAGTCGGCCTCATACGCGGCCTCGGAATCCCAATCGCTGGGATCATAGGGAACACCCAGACACAGCAGTTTCGCGGTCTGTTGCGTGATGGTCGACCCGCCATGCCCGGACAGAGGCCCGCGCCCTTCGCTCAGGTTGATGCTGACCGCGCTGGCGACGCCACGCGGGCTGACCCCGAAATGCCGGTAAAATCGCTTGTCTTCAGTTGCGATGACTGCGTACTTGAGATGCGGAGACACGGTATCGGCCGTGATCACGCCACCAAACTGATCGCCACGCCAGGCAAAGACCTTGCCGTCACGATCCAGCAAGGTCACGGAACCCCGCGCGCGCCCATCCAGCAAGGCATCGACATCCGGCAACGTGGCGTAAACGATACCCACCGCCAGCGCGAGCAGCATGGCCGAAATCGCACCGACACGCCAGGTCAATCCCCAGATCAACCGCCAGATCCATCGGAACAAACGGCGAAAGATACCACCGCCTTTACCCCCTGATGACTTGCGGGTTTTCCTGCGCGTGGTCGGTTTGCGCACCGTCGATTTCTTGCCCGCCGTGCTTTTGGTCGCAGCCAGTTTTCGGCCCTTCGAAGGGTACCGTTTATCCGCGACCAATGTCGGCTTGCGGCGCTTGGACTCAGTCATGCTCAAACTCTGCCCGGTTATACTTTTTGGTCACCATACCTCGACAACCGCAGTATGTAGAGGTCCGAATTTCCGGAATTTCCCCTCTCTATAGCGCTCATTTATTGGGCACAATGCCCAAGTTGTGCAAAAAATGTGCAACTTTGCATTACTTCCCGGCAGGTTTTGACCCCGAAAGCGTTTCTTACTGCGTCGCGGCGCGCTTTTTTTCTGCAGGTGCAAACAAGCCGGTCCCACCGGACAATCAGAGGGGAAAGACGTGAAACTGATCATTGCGACAATCAAGCCGTTCAAGCTGGAGGAGGTGCGCGAAGCACTGACCGAGGCTGGCGTGCGCGGCATGATGGTAACCGAGATCAAGGGCTTCGGCTCACAGTCCGGTCACACCGAAATCTATCGTGGTGCCGAATATGCGGTGAACTTCGTGCCCAAGATCAAGCTTGAGATCGTGGTGCCTGCGACAATGGCCGACCAGATCGTCGAGACCATCACCAAAACCGCCAAAACCGGCAAGATCGGTGACGGCAAGATTTTTGTCCTCGATGTCGAACAGGCGATGCGTGTGCGTACCGGGGAAACCAACGAGGACGCGCTGTAAGTGCGCCCACTCACAATCATTCGAGGACTGACAATGAACCTGATGAAATCTCTCATCCCTGCCGCCGCCATTGTTGCGCTGCCGCAGATGGGTCTTGCGCAAGAGGCCGCCGCAACCGGCGAAGCGGCACAGCACACCCAGTATATCTTTACCACGCTTCTGTTTCTGATGGCGGGCTTTCTTGTTTTCTTCATGGCCGCAGGTTTCGCCATGCTGGAAGGCGGTCTGGTACGATCCAAGAACGTTGCCATGCAGATGATCAAGAACGTGGCATTGTTTTCATTTGCCGCAATCATGTACTGGCTGATCGGGTTCAACCTGATGTATCCCGGCGACGGCTGGTCCATCACGGGCTGGCTTGGCCCGTTCTTCTCGACCACAACGCTTGATGCGGTTGGTGTTGCGCCGGCGGATGCGGCACTGGACTATGCTTCGGTCGGTTCAGATTTCTTCTTCCAGCTTGTGTTCGTGGCCGCGACCGCATCCATCGTTTCCGGCGCCGTGGCGGAACGGATCAAGCTTTGGCCCTTTCTGATCTTCGTCATCGTGCTGACAGGCATCATGTACCCGATTTCCGGTTCGTGGAAATGGGGTGGCGGCTGGTTGGATGCCAAGGGCTTCTCAGACTTTGCCGGTTCGACCATCGTACACTCGGTCGGTGGCTGGGCTGCGCTGGCAGGGGCCCTTATCCTGGGTCCGCGGATCGGCAAGTACAAAGATGGCAAAGTTCACCCGATGCCCGGCTCTAACCTGGCGCTGGCGACCCTGGGAACGTTCATCCTGTGGCTGGGTTGGTTCGGATTCAACGGCGGCTCGCAGCTGGCGATGGGAACAGTGGGTGATGTATCGGACGTGTCACGCATCTTTGCCAACACCAACATGGCGGCTGCTTCGGGCTCGGTTGCAGCGCTGATCCTGACTCAGGTTCTGTACAGGAAGCCCGACCTGACGATGGTGCTGAACGGCGCGCTGGCGGGTCTGGTCTCGATCACGGCCGAACCGCTGGCCCCAACCCTGTTCGGTGCCCTGTGGATCGGTGCCGTGGGTGGTATTATCGTGGTCTTCGCGGTCCCGATGCTGGACAAGTTCAAGATCGATGATGTTGTCGGTGCCATCCCGGTCCACCTGTTCTGTGGCATCTGGGGCACCATCGCCGTCGTCTTCTACGGTGACGCAAGCCTGGGCGCGCAGCTACTGGGCATCGTCGCATACGGCGTTTTCACCTTTGTCGGCGCACTGATCCTGTGGACGATCCTGAAATCCACCGTCGGCATCCGTGTCAGCGAAGAGGATGAGATCAACGGCCTCGACATGGCGGAACTGGGAATGGAAGCATACCCCGAATTCTCGAAAGGCTAAGCCTTGCCGCCACCTGACAAAAAAACCCGGGCGTTCGCGCCCGGGTTTCCGTTTCGAATGTCGCGTCGGCGTTTAAACCCCGACATCCACAATTGCTTTGGCCAAAATCGGCACAGTCGCTGCGTTCAGCCCGGCAATGTTCAGGCGACTGTCGCCGACCATGTAGATACCGTGTTCAACGCGCAGTTTCTCGACCAGTTCCGGTGCCGCCCCAAGACGCGAGAACATTCCGCGGTGCTGGGCGATGAACCCAAACCGGTCGGATCCGGCCAGACGCTGCAACTCGTCAGCCAATTGCTGGCGCAGGCCCAGCATGGACAGCCGAACCTCTTCCAGTTCAGTTGCCCAGTCTGCCCGCAACGCCTCATCCATAAGAATGGTCGTCACCACGCGCGCGCCGTGGTCAGGCGGGAAGGAATAGTTCTGGCGATTCAGGAACGCCAGTGTACCTTGGTTCAAGGCCGTCTGCCCCGCATCCGCACTGATCGCCATCAGCAACCCGGTGCGCTCGCGATAGACGCCGAAGTTTTTGGAACATGACGCCGCAATCAGACATTCCTTTACCGATGAGGCCACCAGCCGCACGCCTTGCGCATCCTCTTCCAGACCATCACCAAAACCCTGATAGGCAATGTCGATCATCGCAACGAGGCCCAGCGCATTGATCAGGTTCACAACCTCCTGCCATTGCACCATGTTCAGATTGGCACCGGTCGGATTGTGGCAGCAGCCATGCAGCAAAACCACGTCACCCGCTTTGGCGGTTTTCAGGTCTGCGATCATCCCATCGAAATCGACGCCCCGGGTCTCTTCATCGAAGTAACGATACTGAACGGTTTCCATCCCCAGGTAATTCAGGATCGAAAGATGGTTGGGCCAGGTCGGGTTCGACACGAACATACGTGCCGAGGGGTTCGCCATCCGGATCAACTCGAACGCCTGACGGCAGGCGCCGGTGCCTCCGGGTGTCGCCACTGCGGCGATGTTGCCGCGCGGCACCGAAGTACCCAAAATCAATCCGATCATCGCATCCGCATATGCCGGATCACCGGCCAGACCGGTATAGGCCTTGGTTTCCTGTTCTTCCCAGATGCGCTGTTCGGCGGCTTTCACCGCGCGCATCACCGGCGTCACGCCTTCGGCATTCTTGTAGACACCAACACCCAGATCGATCTTCTGATCACGCGGGTCTTCGCGGTACATCTGCATCAGCGCCAGAATCTTGTCGGCGGGCTGCGGTTTCAGGTTCTCGAACATCAGTTCTCTCCGGTTGCGACGGGCAGGGTCGGGAAGGCACCCCATTCAGCCCAGGAGCCGTCATAAAGCGAGTGGTCTTTCTTGCCCATGCGTTCCAACGCAAGGCTGAGAATGGCGGCCGTGACACCAGACCCACAAGAGGTGATCGCCGGTTTCGACAGATCGACACCTGCAGCCTCGAATATGGCGCGGCAGTCCTCGGGCGACTTCATTGTTCCGTTGGCGTTCAACAACTGCCCAAAGGGCACATTCCGCGAGCCGGGAATATGGCCCGAACGCAGCCCTTCGCGCGGCTCGGGTGCGGTTCCGGCAAACCGGTCGGCCGAGCGGGCATCGATGATCTCGTGATCTGCCAGCTTGGCGGCGGCGGAAACTTGCGTGACATCCCGGACAAGCTGGTTTTGCACGCGAACAGTCATGTGACGGTCGCGAATGACCGGAGGCAGATCCTCGATCTCGCGCCCCTCGGCCTGCCACTTCGGCAACCCCCCATCCAGAACCGCGATGTTTTCCTGCCCCATCAGACGGAACAGCCACCAAACGCGCGCTGCGGACATCAGCCCGGCACCATCATAAACCACAACCTGATGACCATCACCGACACCCATGGCCCGCAGGCGTGACATGAATTTTTCGACCGGTGGCGCCATATGAGGCAAGTCGGAACGGTGATCTGATATCTCATCAATATCGAAGAACCGTGCTCCGGGGATATGCCCGGCATCATATTCGGCCTTGGCATCACGGTTTTGCGCGGGCAAATACCACGACCCGTCCAGAATCCGCAGATCCGGGTCTTTCATATGCGCGGCCAGCCATTCGGTGGATACGAGGGTTTTTGGATCGTCCTGCATCAAAGCCTCCCCTAAGCGAGCTTGGGGTTTCCCTATACCCCGTGGCATGGGCGTTCAAGGCTGGATAGCACTAGCGCTTGTTGACCTCAGGAATTATCGCGCCTTGCGCAGGCGGAAATGCTGGATGATGCCGATGACACTGATCACAATCCAAAACCCTTCGATCAGCATCGAGGCCAGATTGAAATTCTCAAGCAGCGAAAAGACGATCAGGACAGACCCCAGCAGGTTGATCACCGGAAAGGCCAGGTCATCGGAATTCATCATCCGCATCTGCGTCGCGAAATACGCCGCCACCACGATCAGCGCCCCGAACGAGCCGATGGCATCCACGATGGTAAGTGTGTCAAAGATAGCCGTCATATCTGGGCCGTGCCATTTTCAGGAGATTCAGTGTGTTGCGCATAGTGATGCATGTTTAGAAACGCGGCTCCTTGCGAACCGGCGCGATACCCGTGCGGCAGGTCCGCAGCAAAGCGCAACCCCTGCCCGGCCTGTAAGGGCACCCATTCCTCGCCACGCAGAATTTCCAAAGTACCGCTGAGGACAAATACTTCCTCGGTCACCCCGGCGGCATGAGCCGGGGATTCGTGGCTTTGGTTCGCGGCAAGGTTCACGTGAAAAGTCTCGGCTCCCAGTGCGGGATCGAAGGGAAAGACGATCTTGACCTCGATACTGCCGGGAAAGGTTACAGTCTGAAAGACCGATGGATCGCCCAGCGTTGTGTCGATCAACCCGCTGAGCGGTATCTGAAAGCCTTTGGCGATTTTCCAAAGCGTGGCGATCGTTGGGCTCGATTCGCCGCGCTCAATCTGGCCAAGCATGGCTTTGCTGACCCCGGTCATCTCGGCGACTTTGGACAGGCTCAACCCCGAAGCTGTCCGCACATCCCGTAATTTCAGCGTAATGTCGTCCATAGCCATACCCGCGCCCTGCGATTTACCTTGTACGTTATAACGCACATGTGCTACGTGCGCTATAACGTACGAACCCCGAATTATGCAACCCGAGGCAACAGGGAAAACAGCATCATGCCAATGTACCGATCCAGAACCTCTACCCATGGCCGCAACATGGCTGGCGCACGTGGCCTTTGGCGGGCCACAGGTATGGGTGACGACGATTTCGGCAAACCGATCATCGCCATCGTCAACTCATTCACCCAGTTTGTGCCGGGTCACGTGCATCTGAAGGACCTGGGCCAGATGGTCGCGCGCGAGGTCGAAGCCGCAGGTGGCGTGGCGAAAGAGTTCAACACGATCGCCGTGGATGACGGTATCGCCATGGGCCATGACGGGATGCTGTATTCGCTGCCCTCACGCGAAGTGATCGCGGATTCGGTCGAATATATGGTCAACGCCCATTGTGCGGACGCTATGGTCTGCATTTCGAACTGCGACAAGATCACTCCCGGCATGCTGATGGCCGCCATGCGTCTGAACATCCCGGCCATTTTCGTCTCAGGCGGTCCGATGGAAGCGGGCAAGATCGACATCGCCGATCTGGAAGCCAAGAAGATTGACCTTGTGGACGCTATGGTGGCCGCTGCGAACGACAAGTTCACCGACGAACAGGTTCAGCACATCGAAGAAAACGCCTGCCCCACATGTGGTTCATGTTCGGGCATGTTCACCGCGAATTCGATGAATTGTCTGGCTGAGGCACTGGGTCTGGCCCTGCCGGGTAACGGCTCGACTCTGGCGACGCACGCGGACCGCAAAGAACTGTTCCTTGAAGCCGGCCGCAGGATCGTCGAGATCACCAAGCGCCATTACGATCTGGACGAAAAAGGCTTTCTGCCCCGTGAGATTGCCACCTTTGATGCGTTCGAAAATGCCATGAGCCTTGATATCGCCATGGGTGGATCGACCAACACGGTGCTGCACCTGCTGGCCATCGCGCATGAGGGTGAGGTTGACTTCACCATGGCCGATATGGACCGCCTCAGCCGTCGCGTTCCCTGCCTCTGCAAAGTCGCACCGAACACCGAGAATGTGCATATGGAAGACGTCCACCGTGCCGGTGGTATCTTCTCGATCCTGGGTGAGCTCAGCCGTGCGGGCCTGCTGCACAACGAATGCAGCACCGTGCATTCGGCCACGATGGGAGAGGCGATTGCCAACTGGGACATCACCATTGCCAACAACCCCAAGGCACAGGAGCTGTTCAAGGCCGCCCCCGGCGGTGTGCGCACCACACAGGCGTTCAGCCAGTCGAACCGGTTCAAGGAACTGGACACCGATCGTAAGGGTGGCGTGATCCGGTCCAAGGAACACGCGTTCAGTCAGGACGGCGGTCTGGCGGTTCTGTTCGGCAACATCGCACGTGACGGCTGTATCGTGAAAACCGCTGGTGTGGATGCCAATATCCTGCAATTCACCGGCTCAGCCTATGTATGCGAAAGCCAGGATCAGGCGGTCAGCGACATCCTGACCGGCAAGGTGAAAGAGGGCGATGTTGTGGTGATCCGCTATGAAGGCCCGCGTGGCGGTCCGGGGATGCAGGAAATGCTGTACCCGACATCCTACCTGAAATCGAAGGGGCTTGGCAAAGCCTGCGCCCTGCTGACCGACGGGCGGTTTTCGGGCGGCACGTCCGGTCTGTCGATCGGCCATGTCTCGCCCGAGGCGGCCGAAGGCGGTGAGATTGGTTTGGTCCAGAATGGCGACACAATTGAAATCGACATCCCCAACCGCTCGATCCATCTGGCCGTCTCAGATGAAGAGCTCGCCGCCCGGCGCGAAGCACAGGACGCAAAGGGCTGGGTGCCTGCTGCGCCGCGCAAACGCAAGGTGTCTACTGCGCTTAAGGCCTATGCCAAGCTGACCACCAGCGCGGCAAAAGGAGCCGTGCGTCAGGTTTGAGATTGCGAAATAGATATCGACCCAGAGCCACACCTGCAGCTCTGGGTGTGTTGCGCAAGATCTTCTCGTGCTAAGGTTGTTTTCTAGCTTTTGCGTACTTAAATAGGCTTCACTCACTCATTTGTGAGGAAAATACCAACATTCAAAGGAAAAAAGATATGGGAAAAGGTGCACCTCAAAACGATCCAAACGGAGCTGGGTACCCTTCACAAACTAACAACCCATCTGGCGGAGGTCGTGGTAACGACAATGCCGGCGGCAAAAAATAAACTACATATGCCTGAAGTCTTGGATGCGGTTTTCTGACGTGGATATCGCGACGAAAAGACGGCGCTGCGTAAGTGACTTACTTACGCAGCGAAATACAAACTCTCAAACCATCAATCGCCCAGCTTGGCGTGAATTTCGTCCAGATCGATTTCGCCAATCGGCATCTTATTTGCCGGGTTTTCGAAATCGTATTTGAACAACTCGAAATCCTGCTTGTAGATTTCATAGACCAGATGCATCGACAGGTCGTCGAAATAGTCCTCAACCGGATGTGCGCGCTTGGGTCCATGGCCTTCGGATTCGTTGAATCGGGGTATTTCGGACAGCGAAACTGAATGCTTCAGCTTGGTATTATCCAGAACCCCCTGCATCCCATCGTTGAACGCTTCGGTCCAGAAGATCCGATCATAACGACCGCCGTTCACGATGAAGGTCGACACATGACCAGACATGGCAGACCAGTGAATATCCGGGTCCATCGGGCGTCGCCAGCGGATGGTATCACGCGCAAACAACAGGAACCGGCGAAAGCTGGCGATCTGGTCAAACTCTCCCTTGCCATCGTCTCCGCCCACTTCGATCCCGTAATTGTAGATCAGCGTTGGCACCAGATTGCCACGATACCGTTTGCCGTTACGCTGGATCCCGCAGATCTTGTCGAAAAACGAGCTCAGAATACGCGTGTACGGGTTGCGCACACAGGTAAAGGAATACGAGGCGTGATCGCGCACATTTTTGGAAATCAGGTCCTGGCTCTGATCAAAGGCCCACTTGTGCATACCATCCTTGGCGTCATGGATATCGCCGTCAAAGAACTGGCCATGATCCGAATAATACATGATCTGTCCAATGGTCGAGCAGGCGCATTTGGGCACGACGCGGTACACCATGCTTTCGCTCTCGGTCATCCAGGTACCGGGAAAACCCATCTGCTGTGCCTCCTACGCTGGTCTGGTCTCAAACCGATATGCCAGCTTTTGATAACAAGGAACCAAAATTATTCTGTTTATTCAATCGCTCATCCTCAGTATCACGGTTGAAACCGGGCAGAAACGGAAATTACCTAACCTCGATGGCTAAGATTGCCTATATATTGTTGTGCCATAAGGACCCTGATGCAATCATTGCACAGGCTGAACAGCTGACTGCTGCGGGCGATTGCATGGCGATCCACTTTGACGCCAGCGCCAGCCCCGAAGCTTACGGGCGCATCCGTTCCGCGCTGGATCAAAATCCGAACGTGACCTTTGCAAAAAGGCGCATCAAATGCGGCTGGGGAGAGTGGTCGCTGGTGCAGGCCACGCTGAACGCGCTGCAGGCTGCTGTCGAAACCTTCCCACGCGCCACGCATTTTTATATGCTGTCCGGTGATTGCATGGCGATCAAAACGGCAGAATACACCCATCGGTTTCTGGATAATCACGACAAGGATTTCATTGAAAGCCACGACTTTTTCGAAAGCGACTGGATCAAGACTGGCATGAAAGAAGACCGGCTAATCTATCGCCATTATTTCAATGAACGAGCCCAGCCCAAACTATTCTACACCGCCTACGAAACGCAGAAGCGTTTTGGGTTGACGCGCAAAATTCCTGAAGACCTTCAGGTGATGATTGGCAGCCAATGGTGGTGTCTTCGCCGCCGAACGGTCGAGATGATCCTGGATCTTCTGCAGCAGCGTAGGGACATAATCCGGTTTTTTTCGACCACTTGGATACCCGATGAAACCTTCTTTCAAACGCTGGTTCGTCACCTGATCCCGAAGGGCGAAATCGAAAACCGTACACCGACATTTCTGATGTTTTCGGATTATGGAATGCCCGTCACGTTCTACAACGATCACTATGACATGCTTCTGGGTCAGGACTATTTGTTTGCCCGCAAGATCAGCCCAGAGGCACATGAGCTGAAAGAGCGTCTCGGCTCACTTTACGCGAGTGAGGGCATCGACTTTCCCATCTCGAACGAGGGGCGCAGCCTGTATGCGTTTCTGGCTGGCCGGGGGCGCATCGGGCGCCGGTTCGGGCAACGTTTCTGGGAGGCCGAAAGTGTTCTGGGCCCTGACCGAGAGCTGTTCGTGATCGTCAGCAAGAAGTGGCATGTTGCCAAAAGGCTGGTCGATCAGATCGCGTCTGAAACAGATATCCCTTGCGTCGAATACTTGTTTAACGAAGAGGATACCCAACTGCCTGATCTGGGCGGTATTGAGACGACGCTGACCAAGCGCTCGCGCCATCGGCGGGCCGTTGTACGAATGCTTTTCGAAAGTTTCGGATCAGACCAGTTGGTTCTGTGCCTCGACCCGGCCAATCTGGACGTTGTTCAGGATTTCTGCGGTGATCAGGCCAAAACCCATGTGCTTGAGATCGAATGCGAATATTCGGACGAATACCTGATCGGACATGCGCGCCGCGTCGGATTGGCAGGGGACAACAGCCCAGTCGAGACTGTTTCCCATCTGCTGCCGACACTTCGCAACGATCTGAGTTACGAGTCCCAACAAATCCGCGCCGCCGGTTTGGACAATTACCTGCGACTGCGGGAAACCGCCCAGCGCGCCGAAAACGTAGCTGTCATATCCGAATTTCTAGGGGTGGACGAAGAAAAGGCCAGCGCGGTGATGCGGCTGGACTACCTGTTCGCCGATTAAACGGAAGATCAGCCTGAAATCCGACAGCTTTCCGGCCCCCTTCGGTGCATAGGGTGCACCGCATATTTGCCTGCCGGAGCGGGCCGCCTAAACCCAACATCACTGCCATCGTGATTTTTATTCAAAAATCGGATACTGTGCAGCCAATTGGGCCAATTTGCTTATACTTTTTCTTTGGCAGGCCGGCCCTGGCCAGTGACAGGCAAAAACAGACCCGCCCTTAATTCAGAATGACGGGTGTCTGCACATCGCAAAACCCGAAAGCCCCGGCTGGCCGCACTTAGACATTTGAAACGCAACTCCGGGGGGAACAGTTGTGCTTATAGATCAAATTGAAACGTCCAGATCATATATCCCAAATGACGCAGACTGGAAGCTGATATACAAGGTTCTGCCGGGCGAGGCCAAGATTGCCGACCCGTCAGTTATTAACCTTCATTTCGAATGTATCGAGGTGACCGACAACACGGTTCTGCCAGCAAGCGGCATGTATGTTGTTCTGCGCGGTGTGGTTCAGTTGCGGCAGAATGGAAATCCTTTGGCCAGCGCGGATGTCGGTGACTATTTCTATGAAGAGCACCTTCAGATATCGGACATTCCCGTCAGCCTCGAAGCGCTTGCGCTGGACGGATCGCGGCTGGCCTTTCTGTCCAGCGAGAACTGGCGTCAGGTACCAGAGGAAATCCGGCAACCCTGCTTCGCCACGATGTTCGGCGATCTGGTCAGTGTTCAATTGCAGAATTTCCAGCAGCCGATCAATTGTTGCAGCGTGACGGCTGCCGCCCTCAGCATGTCCGCGTTGGGCTTCAGTTGCGAAGTGAACGACATTTTCCGTGAATGCTCGCTGCCTTCGTCTTTCGTCGTCAATGACGGTATCTCACTGGGTGAGCTGTTTGACGTCGCGTGTACCTACATTCATTCGCAGGGCCTGCGGGACAGGGTTCAGGTTCAGGCCTATTTCATGGACGAGGACACGACAAACGTGCAGCTGTTGTTGGATGCGATTGACGAGTCCAACCGGCTGGGTGGTGACAACGATATTCTGGTGGCGAATTTTCAGGTCGGCGTCGCCCATGGCAAAGCGAATATGCCGGGCGGGCATTTTGCCGTCATCGCCAAGTGCAACCCAAGCACTGGGCTGGTGCACATGATGGACGTACATCCTGAGAAATACGGCAAGCTTTGGGTTACAACCGCAGACCGGCTTTGGAAGGCGATGTCGGACCGTGACGGAACCTCGATGCGGTCGCGTGGTATTTTGCGCTTCTCGGCGCGTGCCGCGGTCAAGACGCATCTGAAGACATTCAAGCAACGATGCAACTATGTCGACAGCACGCTCTATCTGGCAAAAGACCCCAAGAAACGGCGCAACCTGTTCCGCCGCGCCACTCCGAACATGAACTCCTTAGGTGTGTTGGTGGAAAGCCTGGCCATTCACGGCGATGACAAGGTGGACGAAGACGAGCTGCTGCGGGCCACCGAAGCCTCTTTCACGGATGTTGTCTCACGGGTGGCCACGGCCGCGGACATGCACGACATGGCCCAGAAATACCTGAACGGGTCCGAAAACGTGCACCTGAGCAGTTCACTTCGCAGTTTCGGAACGCGCGAGGACACATCGATCGATACCCCCGAAGACTGGTTCAAGATGCAACTTCAGGGCCTGGACGCCATTACGGACCGTCACCTGATGATCAATATCGACTTTAATCGGGTCACCGGGATCGAAGCCATCCACCCGCCGGTAAACGTTTACCGGGAAACCGCGTTGCTCGAAGAATTCTGGTGCCTGTGTATCGCATATGATGAAGCAACCGACCTTGTGACGATCGTCGACATGAGCCCCGCAACGTCACAGGTCTGGCAAGCCCCTCGCGGAAACATCTTCCGCGGCCTGCGCGATCTGGAAAACCCGGCGTTGCTGGTGATCGAAACGGTTGAGCCTCCCGAAGACCCCGGAGATGTCGCAAGCATTATCCGGAACAACCCTATGGTTCTGTTTTATGAAGATGAAGACCCATGGTCCTACATGCTCAGAAGTGTTCTTTCAAACATCGGTGCGACCAGCGTAAAGCAGGTGGATGTGGGCGGTCGCGACCCCAACGCGATAAAGATGCGACGTCAGCTGATATCTTTAGGTGAAAAACCCAAAGTTCCCTACCTGTTTTTCCAAGGCCAGTGCATCAGCAAAGGCGAAAAGCTGGAAGACATTGTGGACATGATCAAGGCGGGTCACCTTCAGGACCGCATGATCGAAGCGGGTCTTCCCGTTTCCAAGCTTGAAGAGACACCCAGCCTGAACAAGAACATGTTCGGCTATCCCAAAGGTGTGATGAACGAGGTAAGCAGCGGCAAACGCAACGTGCTGCTTTGTGCCTGCGGGTCATCGGCGGCAGACAAGATACCAGAACTTGTTGAACGCATCGTCGACGCCGGACACAATGTCAAACTGATCCCTTCTACTTCGGCTGAAAAGTTTTTTCGGGACTTCGGCGCTGAACGGATCGACGCCAAGATCACCCATAACGACTATTACCGCGACGATGATGAATGGAACTTCCGTTACATGGAATTCGACATGCCGGTGCGAGCGTCTCATCTGGCGCTATGCGACTGGGCCGATTGCGTGATCGTCGCTCCTATCACCTGCAACACCATGGGCAAAGTGGCAAACGGGATCGCCGATAACCTTCTGACCTCTGTCTTTGTGGCGTGGCAGTACCAGAAGAAGCCCGTGATCCTGTGCCCGGCCTGCAACACGAATATGTGGAACAACATCACCACCCAGAACAATGTCGCAAGGCTGAAGACGCTGGGCATCGATTTCATAGGCCCTCGGGAGGGCCGCCTGTCCAACGGCCGGATGGGGATTGGTATGATGGCCACGCCTGACCAGATCATGGAAGCACTGGGCGACGCATTCGAAGAACTGGACGACCAGAAATACCGCGTGTGCAAATGGGCCCGAGAGGCTGCCGCCGCCGATGATATCAATGAATGGAAACGTGTGTTCCGCGCCATCGATGAAGGTGTCGTGGGAGTCAATATCGTGGACGAAGCCCACGGCGATTCATTGCTGCATTATGCGGCTGGCGGCGAAGGCGAATTGAACGAAGGCGGTCACGATCTGGGCAAGCCAGATTATGAAGCGGCACAGGATTTGATCGACCGCGATATCGACGTCAATATCGTCAACGATCACGGTTTCACGGCATTGCATGTGGCTGTGATGAACAAAGCCCCAAGGATGGTCGACATCCTGTTGCGCGCCAAAGGCATGGATGCAACCTCGTGCATTAAATTTGTTCAGGGCATTGATATCGCCCCCGAGATACGGACCATGCTGGATGCTTGGGCGCGAGACCACAACCTTAAGATAAAAAACGCGGAACAGGGCCGTGACGAAACCTTTATTGCCGTTCAGGAACCCACCTATCTGTATTTCACATACGGCTCCCTGAAACAGGGGTTCCCGAACCATGAGGCACACAGCCGGGTCTTGAATGACTTCGTCGGGCCTGCCCGCACGCGGCAACCAATGCCCCTGATCGTTCCAAATGAACCGTACTGCGACAATCCGAACTGTGGCTTCCTGCACCGAATGGCGACCCTTGTCGATCAGCAGGGCATGGGCAAACAAGTAAGCGGAGAGGTTTACCGGGTGACGGAATCGGGCCTGCACGAGCTGGACAAGCTGGAAGGTTATCATGGTCCGGGCTCGTCCAAGAACGTCTATATCCGCAAAAAGATCAACGTGATCTTGGATGGCGTGATGAAACCCGCCTACGCCTATGTGATCGCCGATCCTGAAAAGTACATGCAAAACTGGCGTGACGGCAAATCAGATGTCATCAGCGACTACACGCTGGATATGGCGCAGGGTGAACCCAAGCCCGGATTCGAGCCGGCTATCTAGTTTTCCACTGTGCTGACTGGTGGCGGTTTCGGGCTTTCCTTGGAACTGAGATTATAGGCCGTGATCACCACCATACAAAGCAGGACGAACGGCCAGAACCCGGCCTTGGGAATAAGGTTGTCCCGATAGTGGATGATCCGCAACGACGTCTCAACGTCGGACGCAAACAGGTATGTATTGACCGAAACTGCCAGCAGCATGAAGTACATCAGGAAAAAGAACGACTCCATATAGATCACAGGAGAACCTGCGAACCCTTCACGCAGCTGCACATGGGCCAACAGGATCACGAAAAACAGAACCGAGCAGGTTCCGATTACACTGGACGTGCTGAAGTCATGCCGATCGGCCAGCCCCTCGCGGCGCGTGACGGTCATCAGCGCCCCAAACAGCAGCATTGTCACGACAAGCAGCGGGACCATGTGCACGATGAACGCGTTTGCGAAATTGCGTTTGATGACAAAGTTATAATGCAGCTCGGGCATGTTGGTTTGATAGGCGTTCTGAGCGATGCCCAACGTCGTATCCAGGCTTGACAACTTATAGTCGAAATAGGTGTTCTCACGTTCCCACGTACCCATCACGATCTGACTGTCGATGCCGAAAATATCATCCGGACCGGTCGCGGAATAAGCCTCAAAGTCAGGAACCAGCGCAACATTGATGTCAAAAGATGCGGGCCAGAAGCGCACCCAGACCGTTTTGTGATCAAAGGGGTAGCGGGTGTAGTCAAAACTCTGCCGAAGGGTTTGTTCAAAATACCACCCGATCAGCAACCCATCTTGTTGCGGCAGCCGATAGGCCTCTTCGATCAGGCCGTTTGCTGTATCGACCGCTTCCGGCAGAAGAAAACCGATCTCACCCTCGGCCGGACGGATCTCATCATGAACACCTGTGATGTAGCGCTGCCAGACGTAACCGGTGACCTGCACGTCGCTGGCACCAAGAAAGCTGAATGATTTTAAGAAGATCCCCGTTTTAACGCGGTAATCCGGCACGGCATCCAGTTTTTCCAGATATGCGTCTACTGATGCCTGATCCGGAAGTTGAGTGGGATCACCCTCAAAATGATTCAGTTCGATCCAAAGTTTGAGCAAGAGACCCCCAAGCCCAAGGGTCAACAAGCCAGAAATCAGCCACACCTTTCTTTCAACGCTCATTCAGCCTCCTGCCGTGTCACCTAATCAGCCAGAAACCCCACTGAACCCAGAAGGGATTGCGTGATACCCATAGCGGCAAACTGCGTTGTCAGATCGGCATACCCCCCGTGTTGTATTGGCGGAGTGTTCTGCTGTCCGCTTTCAGCCAAAAGTCGTGTTTGACAAATGGATAAATCGACCATTGGCAAAGGCTCGGTAGTCGTGAAGGCTGCAAGCCCATCCGCATATTCAATTGCTGCGTCCCAATCGCCGCGCGCCAGCATGACGGCGCAGGCGTCCGAGTAAAAGTGAAGGTGACTGTGACCCACACATCCCTCGGAAATGATCTCAGACCCCAGGTTCAACAAGCGCGTTTGCTCATCAGGGTTGGCCTCGGCCATTGCCAGGGCCGACAAGGCCTTGGGCCCTACAAAGTTCCGCCCATGTTCAAGCGCGATTTCAACCGCGCGACGACCTGTTTCCCGACCGTGGTCCAACTTTCCGGCATAAACCTGCGTTCGCGCCAGATGTTCAAGGGCCTGCGCCTCAAGGCGTTTTGCACCGACGCGTTCCGCAATTTCAGCTGAAACACTGAACGCTTCCAGTGCCTGATCAAGGTTGCCCAAAAAGGTCTCGGCCACGCCAAGGCAGGTCTGTGCAACGCATTCCGGAACAAAGGCAAAATACGTTTGCGAGACTTCGATGGCCTCAATGGCGTCCGCCTTGCCCTGTGCTACGTCCCCGGTGTAACTGCGCGCGACGCTGAGATTGTGCAGATTGGCGGCCAGATCGCGGACCAGCCCTTTTTCGCGCGCTCGTTCAACAGCTTGCGTATAAAAGCCTGTCGCTGTCTTCATGGTGGCTTTCATGAAGTTTGCATCACCAAATCCGCTTAGCGCGCCTACCTCAAGGCGGGCAGAACCAAGTTTGCGGGCAAGCGTCAGGGCGCGTTCATTAGCGCTTAGCGCTTCCTTGTCCCGGCCCAGAGGGAAATAGACATTACCGCGCACGTAGTTGATCTGAGCCACATCCCGCTCTGACCCGCAACGCTCGGCGGCGGATTCAGCCAGATCGAGCGCCTCCAGCGCGTCCTGATACAGGCTGGCTTGCCGCGCAGCCTGCGCAAGCCCGATATGCGCGCGGCTTATTTGCTCATCGGTTTCGGCAACACGGGCAGCTTCCCGAAATTCACGCAGTGCGTCGCTGGAAAGACCCTGAAGCCTGTGCGTTTCAGCCCGTGCGCAAAGCAGATCGAACCGGACACCTGCAGGGGACGGCAGTTCCAGGGCACGTTCGATCAATGGGCTGGCATCGTCGAACCTGAAGGCCTGGATCAGTTTTTCCGCCGCTTCCAGATACGCCTGTGCAGCGTTATTCGCCCCTGCCCGATCCAAATGTTGTGCGCACAAAGTTGCATCGCGATCCTCGAACCACTTGGCGGCCTGCCTATGCAGGCGCGCACGCTCGGATTTGACCAACGTTGCATAGGATCCATCCCTGATCAGCGCGTGGGCAAACATGAGGTCAGGCCCCGCCTCTCGGACCAGCGCGGATCGGATCAGGCTGGTCGTATCCAGATGCCCTTCACCCAGAATAAAGTTCAGCACTTCTGCAGAGAACCGTTGCCCCAGTACCGATGCTGCCTGAATGGCGGAGCGGCTGTTTCGATCCAGTGCATCCAGTCGGGACTGAACGATACCCTGAATACTGCCAGGCACGCTTTGCTGTGTAAGCACATCCGTATTGCGCAACAACTGCTCAAGAAACAGCGGATTTCCCCCGGCACGTTTGACGCAGGTGTCCAGCAACTCGGGGTCGATGGCCGTGAATTCTTCGACCAACAGTCTGGCCTGTTCCTCGCCCATCGGCGCCAGTTCCATCTTGGATACCAGCGCGCCATCGGTTGCCATTTGCCATTCCCGGTCAATCGGGTCGCCTTCGGCCCGGCTGGTCATCATCAACACGCAAGGGATATCCCGAGTTGCCGCCGCCATATGAGAGCAGGCCATCAGGATCTCGGGCGAAGCCCAGTGGATGTCCTCGATCTGGATCAGCAGGGGGGCTTCCTGGCTGCAGGCCGACAGCAACTCTTCAATGACCTGCCGCCGTCCGCGCAGGCGGGTCTTGTTGTCCATCACCGCAAACACCTCGGCCAGTCCCGAATCCTGCTCCAGTTCAAGCAGCGCATTGAGGTGCGCGGCGTTCGGAGGGCTGACCCAGCCCCTGGCGATTGTCTCCCTGGCCGCTGCGGCACCTGTTTCCGCGCCATCTGCCGGGTCAAGACCCAAGATACTGCGGGCGACCATCTGAATGGCCGAATGCCCTTCGCGCGCGCCGAAATCCATCACGACACCGTTGTGGATCGTGTAGGACTGGCCGGATGCCAGCTCAGCAACTTGCTCGGACAAATGGGTTTTCCCGATCCCGGGCTCACCCAGGATCACATGGACTTCGCCCTTGCCGTGACGCTTGCATCGGTCAAATGTGGCCGAGAACACCGACAACTCCCGCTCGCGCCCGATGAATTTGTGACGCCGTGTGCGAATGTTCCGGGCCAATCGATCCAGACGCCAGACTTCAACGGGATCATTCAGCCCTTTGATGGCCTTCACACCAATGGATTCGCCCACGAATAGCGGCCCCAACGCGCGCTGAATGTCGTGTGAAACCAGAGTCTCACCCCCCGCGGAAATATCCGTCAGGCGGGACGCCAGATTCACCCCGTCTCCTGTAACGGTGTATTCCGTATGCGACTGACTTCCGGTCGTACTGGCAATGACTTGACCCGAGGCAATACCGATGTGGCAGGAAAGCGGCGGTGACAAGGTCGGCAGAGCTGCATGTATCTCGGCAGCAGCACGCGCGGCCCTTTCGGTATCATTGGTGTGTGAAATCGGCGCTCCGAAGACGGCCATGACCGCATCGCCGATATGCTTGTCTATACGACCACCGTATTTTTCGACGACATTGTCCACTTTGCTAAAGAATTGATTCAGCAGCGCATGCAGATCTTCAGCATCCAGCTCGCTGGATAGTTTCGTGAATGCGGTCAGATCGGCAAACATCACAGTAACCTGTCGCCGCGCGGGCTCGAGCTGTGCAGCAGATTCAGGTTCTGCTGAGGTTTGGCTGGCATCAATCTGTTCGATGGCGCGCAGCAGCCGCCGCCGATCACCGACGGCCGTCACCCCAATTTCGATCAAATCCTCGGCCGTCAAATCAGGCAGGATGGAGAAATCGATTTTGTTGTCTGCGAAGGCCTGCGCGTACTCGTTTAATCCAATTGCGCTCAGCCAGCCCCTCAGGTCCTGAGACATGTTGCCCCTCTGAAGTCCCCCACTTCATTCAGGAACCTAGCATGTGCGCCGCTTCGAGTCTGCTAGAACCTATTTAATTTATGCTTTTGAGCAGGGTTAATCCAAAACTGGCTCCTGCACCAAGCCAGCGTTTCCAAAACCGCTCGACAGGATATACGAACAGCAGGCCTGGGTGATCTCGCGGAAGCGGGCTCTTTCCCGACGGTAAATATATACCTCTCGCTTGTCTGGCAAATCTGAAATCGGACGAAAGGCGACCGCATCCGGGATGAACTGTGCGACGGTCTGCGGCAGGACCGTGATCCACTGGCCTGCCCTGACAGTCGTGATCAGGGAATGCGTGTTGTGAATGGTAACCTCGGCCCTGTCTAGGATCTCTCGGAAAGGCGCGGACTCGATAAAGTCGCACAAGGCGTTTCGCACGAAGGGCGCCGCCATCAGGTCACAGATTTCAGGCGGTTTGGCCCGTGTCATAAGCGGATGATCAGAAGCTGCGACCAGTCCGAACCGATCCTGAAACAGCGGCTCGGCACTGACCCCGTTCAGGGGATGATGACCGGATGCAATGCCGATGTCCGCCTTATCCCCGGCAACGGCGTCCAGAACCTGTTGCGAATCCCCGTCTCGCAACTCGATCTTCAACCCGGGAAAGCGTGATGTCATATGTCCCAGCAAGGCGGGAAAGACCAAGGCCCCCACCGACGGCACGGATACGATGCGGATCAACCCTTGTTCCGCCTGCGCCGCCATTTCTATGTTCTGAACAGTCTGATCAAAATCGCGCACTTGTTTGAGAGCAAGGTCCAGAACCTGCTGACCCAGCGGCGACAGGTGATTTTTCCGTTCACCTTCAAATAGTTTCTTGCCCAGATGATCTTCAAACTGCTTCAGCATCATTGAGACGGCGGATTGCGTCCGACCCAGACGGCTCGCAGCCTCGGCAAGGTTTCCAGTTTGGGCCACGGTACAAAAACACCGCAGCATCTCGATTTTCATCGCCATACTTCAAACTTTCTGAAGTTTCCTAAAGTTATTTGAGTTTGACTGATGTTAGCCGAAAGTTCCATCCTGACCCAAATCGAAATTTGCGAATTTGGGGCCTGACGTGACCAAACTGAACCTGATTGCCGGCGAATGGCTGGCGGGCGAAAGCGAAATTGAAAACCGCAACCCTTCGGATCTAAGCGATCTGGTTGGCATGTTCACACAGGCCAGCGCCGATCAGCTTGAGGCGGCGCTGGATCAGGCGCGCGTCGCGCAGGCCGAATGGGCCGCCTACGGATTGGAGCGGAAACAGGCCGTCCTGAACGCCATCGGCAACGAGTTGATGGCCCGCGCCGAAGAGCTGGGTACATTGCTGAGCCGCGAAGAAGGCAAGCCGCTGGCTGAAGGCAAGGGCGAGGTTTACCGCGCCGGTCAGTTCTTCACATATTACGCCGCCGAGTGCCTGCGCCAGATCGGTGAGAACGCCGATTCCGTACGCCCCGATATCGAGGTGGACGTGCGCCGCGAAGCTGTTGGCGTTGTCGCAATCATCAGCCCGTGGAACTTCCCCACTGCAACCGCCTCGTGGAAGATTGCCCCGGCGCTGTGCTATGGCAACGCGGTGGTGTGGAAACCCGCCAACATCACACCCGCCTCGGCTGTGGCCCTGACTGAAATCATCGAACGTCAGGATATCCCGAAAGGTTTGTTCAGCCTTGTGATGGGCTCGGGCCGTTCGGTCGGGCAACGTCTGGTGGAAAGCCCCAAGGTCAATGCGATTTCCTTCACCGGGTCTGTGCCCGTGGGCAAAGGCATCGCCGCCGCGGCGATCCAGAACCTGACCAAGGTGCAAATGGAAATGGGGTCCAAAAACGCGCTGGCCGTGATGGACGACGCCGATCTGGATCTGGCAGTAACTCTGGCGCTGGGCGGGGCCTTTGGCGGTACCGGTCAAAAATGCACCGCCTCATCGCGGCTGGTGGTTCACGCGGGCATCCACGATGCCTTTGTCGAGAAACTGGTTGCCGGAGCGCAGGCAATGAAAGTGGGTCACGCGCTGGAAGCAGGCGTGCAGATGGGCCCCGTCGTCAGCCAGCAGCAGTTGAATGAAAACCTTGCCTATGTCGACCTGGGCAAATCCGAAGGGGCCGAGCTGGCCTGCGGCGGTCAGCGTCTGGAGATGCCCCATGACGGGTTCTACATGTCGCCGGGCGTCTTCCTGAACACCACCAACGACATGCGCATCAACCGCGAAGAAATGTTTGCGCCCCTGACATCCGTCATCAAGGTCGGCAGCTATGACGAGGCGCTGAGTGTGGTCAACGACACCAATTTCGGCCTGACCTCGGGCATCGTGACCAAATCGCTGGCCCGCGCCAACCATTTCCGCCGCAACGCGCGCACCGGTGTTGTGACGGTCAACCTGCCCACCGCTGGCACCGATTACCACGTACCATTCGGTGGCCGGGGCGACAGCTCGTACGGGCCGCGCGAACAGGGTAAGGCAGCGGCTGAATTCTATACAACCGTCAAAACCGCCTATATCAGCGCAGGCCCGGTCTGATGCGGATCGACGGGCTGCAATACGCCAACTGGTCGGAAAAGATCTTCCGCCAACTGCGCGAAGGGGGCGTGGACGCGATCCATGTCACCATCTCTTATCATGAGAATTTCCGCGAAACGGTTCTGAACTTCGAGAAATGGAACCGCTGGTTCGAGCAATATCCGGATCTGATCATGAAAGGCCGGTGGGCCAGTGATATCGACACAGCCCGTGAAACAGGCCGGACCGCCGTGTTTTTCGGATTTCAGAACCCTTCGCCCATTGAAGACGATATCGGGCTGGTCGGAATCCTGCACGATCTGGGCGCGCGGTTCATGCAACTGACCTATAACAACCAATCCCTGCTGGCGACCGGTTGTTATGAGGCCGAAGACACCGGCATCACCCGCATGGGCAAGCAGGTCATCAAAGAGATGAACCGCGTGGGCCTTGTGGTCGACATGAGCCATTCGGCTGACCGGTCCACAATCGAGGCGGCTGAACTCTCAGACAGGCCCATCGCAATCACGCATGCCAATCCGCACGATTGGTCCCCGGCCCTGCGCAACAAGCGAGATGATGTCATCCGCGCCGTGACGGAGAACGGTGGGATGCTGGGTTTTTCGGTCTACCCTCACCACCTGAAGGACAAGTCCGACTGCACGCTGGAAAGCTTTTGCGAGATGATTGCCCGCACTGCGGACAAATATGGGGCCAGTCATCTGGGGATCGGCACTGACCTGTGCCAGGATCAGCCTGACAGTATCGTTGAATGGATGCGTGTGGGGCGGTGGACAAAAGAAATCGACTATGGCGAAGGCTCGGCCTCTGCTCCGGGGTTTCCACCAATGCCGGGCTGGTTTCAGGACAACCGAGACTTTGGAAACATCGAACAAGGGTTACGCGCGACCGGCCTGAACGATGACGAAGTGGCCGGGATCATGGGCAGGAACTGGTATCGGTTCTTTGCCGAGAACTTCGTCCCACAAAGGTAGCCAAATGGAACCACACGCGCAGACAGAGATCGCCAGACGTGACCCCGCTACGGTCATGCGGCTGTCACGGCTGGGATCATTGCATCAATGCCGGCTCAGCTTTATGCGGCAACTGACACGCCGCATGGCCGATGAAAACTGGAGCTTTTCGCGACCTGCATTCGAAATTGACGACAAAGGTGTCGGCCATGCGGTCTATACCGCGCAAGGCCCCGATCGCGCCTATTCGCTGGTTGCATTTGCCCATGACCTGCCTGCCGATCAACGGTCAGACCGGGTTATTGCCGAAGCCTGGGACGCCACCTTTGCGCTGTTCGACGGTATCCCGACGCTAGAAGACATTGATCGGCTGTCGCGGAACGTACCGCTGCAAGAGGCAGGGCGTGTCAGCGAAACCGAATTGTCACTGTCACGCGCCAACCGTTCCGTGCGACTCTGGGCTCATGTGGTGGATCGTCTGGCTGCGGGCCAGCAACCGGACCTGGAACAGATTTATCAGGTCGGCTATCTGATGAGGACCACGGCTGTTTACGGGTCGGGCAAATTCGGCGCTGCGGATCGTGAGAAAACGGCGGACCGGGATGAGGTCAGCGGTCCCTTCCAGATCGAAATGCTGTCGGTGTACCTGACCCGGATTTTTGTACGCGATCTGGTGCAATATATGGCGCAGGTCAAAGGTGGGGATCAAACCGCCGAGCTTGATCCTGAAATCGCACGCTGGCTGGGCATCGGAAATTCCACAGGACTGGGAATGGCGCCGTTCATCGTGAACCATCCCGTTCTGTTCAACAACTGGATCATGGCGCGGGAAGAGGCCATCTCGCGCGTGCGGTCAATTAAGACAGCGACCGAAAAAGACGCGTGCGTCTTTCGCGACGTATTCGCGCGCAGCAAACAGTCAATCGCGTGGTGGCAATCCGAACATCCGATACAGGTGGAAAAACTGGCGGCACTGAAGGACGACCTGAATTCGATCGACGTATTTCTGGCTACAGACGACCTGACACGAGACCATCCGTGGGATCGCATGATCCGATGGTCGGAAACCGCGCTCAGCGAAGAAGGCCAGGAGTTGCTGGCCTCGCTGATCCTTGAGCCTTACGGAGATGTCGTGGATGGGCTGTCCAGCTGCATGGCGGACACAAACACGGCTGCACAGGTTATTGATGGAACAATGCCGGTGTCAGGGGTGCGTACCTTGATCCGGAACAGTTTTGACTGGGCGCTGGATCTTGATTGGAGTGATCCGAAAAACTGCGCGCGCGCCTGGTACGTTTCCGAAGAGAAACTTGAACCCCGACTGGGTGAACGGTTTGAAGAACCAATTGCGGACTATGAACAACCGCTCGCGCCCGCGCGTGATGCGGCGATGGCTTTCAGGGCTCTGCAAGACTGGCCGGATGATGCGCCGATAGCAGAATTTCTTTTGCGCCACCCCGAGCACCGCCACACCGTGCGCCGCGCCCAAATCAGCCGTATCGCGCCATATGGTGAGATTCATGACAACACAATCGGCGCGAAAGTGATGCCCATCGATATGTTGCGCGCAAAGCTGTCCTTCTTTGGCGCGACGCATTTCGACCCTCGTTCAGATCGCTGGGTCCGCATCTGCATGTATGCCGGCGCCCCCTACCCTGATGAGCTAAATACCGCAAACTCAGATTTGTGGGTTTATCCGGAGGTTGCACAATGACTTTTTCATTGAACGAAGTCGAAGCAACCGCCAAACGCGCAACCCGCGGGGCCGGATATGCCTGGGGCGTGGCGGAAGAGGCTGCAAAGGCCACCCGTTGGCTAAGCGCCCAAGGGTTCGACGGGCCCGCTATTCTGGCCCAACTGCTCAAACGTGAATATGCGCCCTGTCTGGAACGCCACATTCCTGTGCTTCCGAACGGAGTATGGGTTGGCGAACAAGACCTGTGCCCCCTGATGACCGGAGCTGTGATATCGGATTCCCCGACCGTCCTGTCCCAAGGCACCATTGCGATTTCAAATCTCGCAGCACCGCTGCTGTTGCTGCCCTTTGTCGCTGCGGGGGCTAAAAAGCTGGGAAAGACAGTAAAAGTCACCTTCGACGGGTATTCTGCGACAACTGATGGTGTTCATCTAAGCTGTGCAGACAGCAATTTGGACCGCGCTGATCATGTTGAGATAACCGAGGGCGACCACATTCAATACGGTCGCCCCCTGCTAAGCCGTGCCGCCCCAAATGCAGAGGCGTGGCAGATCCTCAACTCCATGGCGCACCGTACATATGCCCCTGCAACTGAAGAATCCCGACTGCTTGGCGCTGGTTCCGGCCTGTCGGACAATGACTGAAGGATCATCAGATGACCGAGACCCAAACCCTGTCGCTTGCCGAAATCGAAAAGCTGTCCTTCACCGCGTTGGTTGCCGCTGGCACAAGTGAAGAAAGCGCGCGCCCTCTGGCCGTGGCCACTGCGGCAACCGAAGCGGATGGGGTGGCCAGTCATGGTCTGGCTTATATCCCGATCTACTGTGAACACGTACAATGCGGGAAGGTTGACGGTCAGGCAGTACCGACGCTGGAAACGCCGCGCCCCGGCCTTATCCGCGTAGACGCTGCGACCGGGTTCGCACATGCAGCCATTGAAATGGGCTTTGATGCATTGATCCCGGCGGCTCGTGAACAGGGCATCGCGGCCCTTGCGATCACCAACAGCTACAATTGCGGTGTGTTGGGTTATCACACGTATCGACTGGCGCAGGCGGGTCTGGTTGGTCTTGGATTCACCAATGCACCAGCATCCATTGCACCTTCGGGTGGATCGAAGCCCGTTGTCGGCACCAACCCGTTCTCTGTTGCGGTACCGGGTACAGACGGACTACCCGCGTTGCTGATCGACCAGAGCGCCAGCACCATCGCCAAAAGCGAAGTGATGAAACACGCCAGAGAAGGCAAAGCCATTCCGGTCGGCTGGGCGCTGGACCCGGATGGAAACCCGACAACAGACCCGAATGTCGGTCTGAAAGGAAGCATGGCCCCATCCGGCGGATACAAAGGTGTGGGTATCGCTTTGCTGACTGAAATCATGGCGGCAGCTTTGACGGGGTCTACACTTGGGCTGCATGCCTCTCCGTTCTCGGGGACGGTCGGGGGTCCACCGAAAACCGGGCAGTTCTTCATCGCTATTGATCCTGCGGTTTCGTCAAATGGACTGTTTTCAAACGCAATTTCGGACTTGGTCGCGTCGATCAGAAATCAGGACGGCGCGCACCTGCCCGGAGATGGGCGCCGTGCATGTCGCCTTGCGGCAGGTCAAAAAGGTGTCGCCGTCAACTCTGCTACATTGGCCAGAATTGAGGCGATTATTCAGGAAAACAGTTAAGAGCAGCCACCAGACCGGGCGATTGTGGTGGCCGCTTGCGCCTAGTTCACGAAATGCAGCGTGTCGAATTCACTGCGCCAGGCAGAGACTTCCAAAGCGACAGGCGCGTCGTCCAGTCCTCGCGTGATCAAATCGGCGAGGCGATCAGCATCTCGAGAGGTCATGCCCCAGCGAACCAATTCAGGAGTGCCAATCCGCAACCCATTCAAGTCCCCTTCAACCGGCTTGACAGGTAATCCGATGCCGCATGCAAGAAACCCGCTTTCGCGAAGCTTCTTCGATGCCGCCTGCCCTCCGCCATAGGGCTCTGCCAGAACCGCGAACTGATGCGAATTGGTGAAGCCTTCCGCACCCTCAAAGACGCGAACACCCTGCGCATCCAACGCTGCGGCCAGTGCTTTTGACAGTGCGATCATCTCGTTCGCGTACGCCTGACCAAAGTCTTTCCAATCCAGCATGGTAACCGCAAGAGCGGCCGTTTTGGCGGCATCGAAATTGGCTGTCATCCCGGGAAAAGCAATAGCATCCAATGATTTGGCAATGTCGACATCATTCGACACGATCAATCCACCTGCTGGTCCACCAAGGCTTTTATAGGTGCTCATGGTCATGAAATGCGCGCCCTCGTTCAACGGGTTCGACCAGGCACGCCCCGCGATTATCCCGCACTGATGCGCGGCGTCGAACATGACTTTCGCGTCAACTTCGTCCGCAATGGCCCGCACCTCGGCAACAGGGTGTTCAAAAAGGTTCAGACTTCCGCCGATCGTGATCAGCTTGGGGCGCTCAGCCCGCGCCAGGTCGCGCAGTTGGTCCAGATCGACTGTGTAGCCATTTGTGTTAACCGGTGCCTCGATCGTGCGCAGCCCGAACAGCCCTGCACAGCCCGCAGTATGATGGGTCACATGGCCGCCGATCATTGCGGGTGGCGCAATGATTGTATCACCCGGCTTACAGGTCGCCATGAAGCCATAAAGATTTGCAATTGCGCCCGACGGCACACGAACCTCTGCAAATCGGGCATCAAAGACCTCTGCACAAAGCTCGGCCGCGATGACTTCGATTTCTTCGATTGCTTCCAGCCCCATTTCATATTTGTCACCGGGATAGCCCAGCGAAGGCCGCGACCCGATGCCCGACGACAAAAGCGCCTCGGCCTTGGGGTTCATGACATTGGTCGCGGGGTTGAGGTTGAAACACTCTTCCTCGTGAATACGGCGGTTTTCCTCTGCCAGATGCACGATCCGGTCCAATAGGTCGCCAGACGATGCCGATGCTGTCTTTGTCGCGATATTCTGAACCAATGTTTCGCTTGCGGTGGGCACCCAGTCTCTATGTGCAAGTGTCATCTGACATCCTCCTGTTTCGTGCACTGTGACTGCTGCTGCGTGACTTCGCAAAGCAGATTTGTTATTTCTTGGCGTAGAAAAACTAAGGCTAAGGTGATGAGCGTTTCCCCAAAGCGTCCCAAAGGGCCCCCACTGAACGCAATGCGCGCTTTTGAGGCAGCGGCGCGCCACATCAGCTTTGTCGCCGCGGCTGAAGAGTTGAACGTCACACCGGGTGCAATCTCGCAACACGTCAAAACGCTGGAAGGCTGGGCCGGTGCAGCACTTTTCCGGCGCAACGCGCAAGGCGTAGAACTCACGCCCGAGGGGCAGTCGCTTGTCGCTGAATTTACCAGGGCTTTTGACCAATTGGCCGACGCGGCCCGTGCGCTGCGCAACCTTAAACCCAATGCAGATTTTCATATCGCTGCTTTACCGGCCATTGCTCAGCTCTGGCTTCCCAAAAGGCTGCGCCAGATCCGATCTCAATTTCCTGACATCAGTTTTTCAGTCACTGCGCTGGAAGCGCCGCCGAGCCTGGGGCGCGAACTGTTCGACCTGTCAATCTTCTTCGCTCCACCGGACGACACGGCCAATCAGGTGGTCGTTTGCCCGGACGAGATCGTGCCGGTTTGCGCCCCGGCGCTTAAGGACCAAGTTTGCCGCGCAAACGGTTTTCTGGGCGTACCGTTGCTGCACGATCTGGTGTGGAACGAAGATTGGACCAAATGGGCCCAACACTCTGGCTATGACCTGCATAGTGCCAAGGGCGGTGCTCAATTCTCCCTCTACAGTCTGGCCGTAGAGGAAGCGAAGGCGGGCGCAGGAATACTGATGGGACACCTGTGCCTGATCGAAGACGCCTTGGCCACAGGCGAGCTGACAGCTGCGCACACCAAATTGTTCCGCACCGACCGATCTCTGGTTATCCAAATGCCACAACGAACCCGCAGGAGACCGGAAACGGACCAGATTATCGCATGTTTGTCCCGTTGACCCAAATTGTCCCAGACCTCAGCGCGGGATAGATGGGAACTGAAAGGGGGGCGAAAGATTGCCCAAAACACCGGGCACTTATCTTCGTCAAACTCGAACGCTTGGTCCCAACTTTGCATGTTCAATCATGTTTGGGTACACACGAAAAACTGTCAGAGCGCTTCCGCAATCGTGGCCGCTCGGTTTGGCCAGCGACACGTGGAGGGTTACAGTGCACCGCGCCCGTCGAAGAAAGGCTGCGTCAAACGGGTTTAGTCGGTCTCAGCTTTTGGCTTTGCCTGCGACCTTGGAGGCAGCTTCCATGTTTTCGCCGATGATGTCTGCTTCTGTTTCGCTTACGTATTTTGCACAGCGCGACACCATTTCGAACCATTCACGTGCGTCTTCCACCATTCGTTCCATGGAATGGCGTTGCCATTCGGCGACGGCTTGCATCGTTTTGCTTGGATCTGGGCTGTCGCCAAACGTAGCTTCCCGGGCAGTTTGCAGCGCGGTGCGTGCAGCCTCACGGCGGCGCTTGAACCAGAGGCGGGAGTATTCCTCCGCCTCGCTCAGCAGGTGGTCCTGCGCTTTCCAAAACTGCTCGATCTGCGGCGTCACCGCGGAGTTCATGGACATCATGCCCTGCATGGATTTCAACACGTCGGTAAGGGCTTCCTGTGTCTCGATTTCGGCTGATTTTGTGGGCATTTGAACTCTCCCTGGAAAAGAAGACGGTGATTAATTTTACCACACCCAGAGGTGCACTCACATTAACCGAGATCAAATTCACTGGGTAATTCGCGCCGTCGTTTCACAATACGCCCGTCCACAACATACACGGTCGGTTGATATCAACTCATCTGGGCGACTGACCGTCTGAACATAACCAGACTTGTCATCAACAGGGCCAGACCCAACACAGCCATCCAAACGAATTCCGGCCAGACCGTTTCGATTCCAGCACCTTTGAAAACAATTGCTTGGCTGGCTGACATATAGTGGCGCGATGGTAGAAACAGCGTTCCGGCTTGCAACCAGCCTGGTTGCCCTTCGACGGGTGTTTCCCCTCCGGACAGCATCAGCATTGGCAGGACAATCAGCATGACCAGAAGCGCAAATTGCGCCATTGAGCGCGCGATCGTCGCCAGAAATACCCCAAGCGCCGTGGCTGTAAACAGAAAAAGTGCGGTTCCAAATAGGAACAGTGTCTTTGATCCGGCAATACGAATGTCCAACGAACCCTGCATGACAAAAGTCAGCGATAACCCCGCAGCGATCAGAACAACGGCCGCATTGGCCCAGATTTTGGCCATCGCAATGTCGAGCGGAGTTAGCGGCATGGCGAGCAGATGCTCAATTGTTCCATGCTCTCTCTCCCGGATCATGGCAGCGCCGGTCAGGATGGTCGTGAGCCACATGATCTGACCGATCAGCGCAACGATGCCCGCAAAACGCACCGTATCTCTGTTTGGGTTGAAGGCACTTCTCAGAATGACATTGATTGCGGGGGGATCTACGAGGTCGACACCAACTGCAAAGCGATGGATTTCAGCGCTCAATATATTGGTGATGTAATTGGCGCCGATACCTGCCTGCTCCATAGCCGTGGCGTCTATCAGAACCTGTATCTCCGGTGTGCTTCTGGCACGCAGGTCTTTTTCAAAACCTGGAGGAATGGCAACGATGAAGATAAACCGCCCGGCATCCATGTGCGCTGGGCCGGTCCCCGGTTCAATTTGCACGACCGGTTGAAACTCCGGTGGGAAAAACGCAGTGGCAAGGGTGCGCGATAATGGAGAGTTATCCTCATCTGCAAATGCGATTGAGGCGTTATTCACCGAGCTTGCAACGCCTGTTGCTTCCATGATCGGAGCCAGCGTGAATGACCAGACCAGCAAGGCCATCATCACCCAATCGCGGCGCAGGCTCATCATTTCCTTCAACCCCAGCCAGAATATGCAAAAAAGGCGCTGCATTCACTTCTCCTGTGCGCGCAGGCAAAGGGCGGCGGCGAGTGTCAGCACTGGACCGAAACAGGCAAGCGCAAGAATGTCCGGGGCAAGTGATTCCCACCCCAAGCCCTTGGTGAACGCGCCGACGTTCAGGTGCAAAAAATAGGAAGATGGCCAAAGCGAGCCGATGAACTGAGCCCCCCCTTCCAAAGTGGAGACGGGCTGCAACAGGCCCGAGAACTGGATGGTCGGCACAACCGAGGCGATGGCTGTCGCAAATGTCGCTGCCACCTGGCTGGATGTCATTGTGGCAATCAGCAATCCATAGGACGTCGTTGCCCAGATATACAAAAACGCACCAACCGCTAGCGGAATGGGATCGCCTTTGAGCGGCACACCGAAGACGAAAATGGTCATCGCTGCCAGCAACAGAAAGTTTGCAAAAGCAATTGCAATATAGGGAATTTGCTTACCAATCAGGAATTCGAGCCGGGTTGTCGGTGTTACGTAGAAATTCACCACAGATCCCAGCTCACGCTCACGCGCGACACTAACCGCCGTCAAGACGGCCGGCAACATGATAAGCAAAATCGCCGGCATGGCCGGGGCCATTGCTGCAATGCTTTCAAAACTCTGATTGTAGCGAAATCGCGGTTCTATCCGGGCAATCTCGAAGTCCCGTTGCCCCGTGTTTCGGGCGTGTTCGTCCAGAAAGGACTGATGCAGTCCCGCGACATATCCTTCAACGGTCTCGCCTTTGAACGGAATGGCACCATCGACTGTCGCGAGAACCTGTGTCGGCTCGCCTGTGCGCAGCTTACGACCGAAGTTCGGTGGCAACTCTAAGACCAGTGAAACGTCTCCTGCCTGGAGCCGGTTGTGGCCTTCCATAGCGCTTTCCAATGGCGGCGTGGGTTTGAAATAGGACGACCCCGCGAACTCAGTTGCATAGGCACGGCTCTCAGGACCCTGAGAAAGGTCTAGAACGGCAAAGTCCAGTTCATCAATATCAAGCGTGATGCCAAAGCAGAAAACCAACATCAAAATGGCTGACCCAAGAAACGCGAAGGCAAGGCGCACAGGATCGCGCGCCACCTCGACAGCCTCGCGTCGTGTATAAGCCAGTGCGCGCCCGACGCTGCCACCGACGTGTCTGGAATTGGTGGCCAAATCAACTCTCGGTGCTTCAACCGGCGCCGGTCTTTCTGCCGCCTCCAGAATTGAGATGAACGCAGCCTCAAGGCTGTCGGCGCTTTCAGCGGCGATCAATTCGGCTGGTGTGCCTTCTGCCAAGACCTGGCCTGCGTGCATGAACGAAACACGGTCACATCGTTCTGCTTCTGCCATGAAATGGGTGGAGACAAAGATCGTTACCGCGTCTTGTCGGGACAACTCGACGAGCAAGGCCCAAAACGTATCTCGCGCCTCTGGGTCCACTCCGGATGTCGGCTCATCCAATATCAGCACACGCGGGCGATGGATGATCGCAACCGCCAGCGATAGGCGCTGTTTGATCCCAAGGGGCAGGGCGGCCGCAAGGGTATCACGGTGCGTGCCGAGTCCGAATCGTTCCGTCAGCTCCGAAATGCGCGCGTCGCGGTCAGGGATTGCGAAAATCCGGGCGTGCAACTGAAGGTTCTGGTACACTGACAATTCACCGTACAATGAAAACGCCTGACTCATGTACCCAATCTCGCGACGCACCTTTCGATCCCTGGCGTCAACGGGTTTGCCGAATAACAATGCCTCACCTGAGCTTGCAGGCAGCAAACCGGTCAGCATTTTCATCGTCGTGGATTTTCCGCATCCGTTCGATCCCAGAAACCCGAAAATCTCTCCGCGATTGATCGAGAAATCAACGTTGTTCACGGCGATGAAATCGCCAAAGCGCCGTGTCAGCCCGCGTGCAGTAATCACTGGATCCGATTTGATCTGTCGAACGATTGATTGACCCGGCGCTGAACCAGATGCCTCGTCTGCCCGCAAGCGTCGGTACGCAGTTTCGAAGTCCTTGTCGGCACACTTCAATTCGGCGGGTTTACCCTGAAAGATGACGCGACCTGCGTCCATCGCGACGATCCAGTCAAAGCCTTCGGCCTCCTCCATATAGGCTGTAGACACAAGGACAGAGAGCTTGGGGTTTTCCGTTCGGATAGCGTCGATCAATGCCCAAAACTGTCGACGCGACAACGGATCAACCCCGGTTGTTGGCTCATCCAGAACCAGGAGTTTGGGGTCATGAATCAACGCACAGCACAGGCCAAGCTTCTGTTTCATTCCACCAGAAAGCCTGCCCATCAGGCGATCCTCAAATGGTGCAAGCGCGGTCGCTGTCAGCAATGCGGTGATCCGGGCGTCACGCTCGTCGTGTCCCTGTCCGAAAAGGCCCGAGAAGAACTCCAAATTTTCGCGTACCGACAGTTCTGAATAGAGATTCCGACCCAAACCTTGCGGCATGAATGCGATCGCAGGGCATATTCGTCTACGATGAGTGGGCTCATCAATCGCTCCGCCCAGAACGTCGATTGATCCGGATTGAAGCTTTTTTGCACCGGTGATCAACCCAAGCAATGTGGACTTGCCCACCCCGTCTGGGCCAATGAAGCCGACAAGCTGTCCGGTTGGAAGGTCCAAGGTTACAGAGTTCAACGCGATGTGTTTTCGATACCTGTGTGTAACACCGGCAATTCGAAACTCTGACGAGGCGACTGTGGCATTCATTCGAACAGCTCTTGCGGGATGGGCTGTTCAAGCGCCTCGGGCCATGCGCTGGTGGGATCGATCCGTATCACGGCAATGCCGCGCAGGCCCGTTTTTACGTGTTCAATCCGGCTTTCAACCAGGTCCTGGGGGATACGAACGCGGACACGAAAGACCAGTTGCTCGCGTTCATCCAGAGTCTCGACTTGTTTGGGCGTGAATTGCGCCTCGGGAGAAACAAAGCTGACATATGCAGGTGTGGCGTATTCGGGTAAAGCATCAAGCACGATGCGAGCTTCGGCTCCAATCGGCAACAGCCCGGCTTCCCGCGCAGGAAGGAAAACTTCCATATACACGTTCTCGAGACTGAGAAGGGTCAGGATCGGTTCACCCGCTCCGACGACCTCGCCCGGCTCGGCCAATCGATAAAGAACGCGACCCGGCATTGGTGCCAGCAAGGAACTGTCTTCGATTTGCGCCTCAATCCTGCGCACCTCGGCTTCTGCAGCGGCAATCCGGCTTTCTGCGGTTGCAACTCGGGCTTTGGCGGCACCCAACACAGCAGACGCAACTTGGTGGATGGTTTCACGTTCCTCAAAAACTGTCTTAGAGATATTGTTCCCGGTCAGTAGCGCTGTAGCACGTTCAAGTTCCTGCGCCGCCCGACGTTGCTCACTTTGGCGTTGCAGAACCAAGGCTTCAGCTTCTGCTTTTGTCTGGCGCGCCAAGGCGACCTCGGCTTTTGCCCGGTCCAGCGCTGCAGACAATTCGTCTATATCCATCCTGGCAAGTACATCACCGGCGGCGACCATGCCGCCTTCAGGTGCCAGAACTTTGGCAACACGCCCGGCGATCGTTGGCGCAATTTCAACCTGCTCTGCCTCAATCCTTCCATTACCCTGTACGAAGCCACTCGGCAATTGATCGCCGTCTTGGGAGATGACGGAGTAAACAACCGCGCCAGCAACCACGATGACTACCAGAGCAAAAAAGATGGGCGAACTCTTCTTCATAGCTTTTGCCAGATCGTTGAATGCGACGGTCAGTCTAGTGCCTGGCAGGATTGGGGACTTTGCGATGGATCAAGCGTTTCCAAAGCATGCTTGGGGGAACAACATATCCTGTCTGTCGGAATGGACGTGTCCTGTTTTCGTGCCGCCCCAGGTGCTCGTTCAGCCTCTGTTGCGCATTCATCACAGGGTGAATTGCGTCCCCTGTTGCTTCCAGAGTGCTTTGAGTTGTGCAGTGGCCCTGAACGCAGAAAGCGCCCCTTGGGGCGCTAAGTGTTTGATATCTGACTTGAAGTATTGGTTGCGGGAGCAGGATTTGAACCTGCGACCTTCAGGTTA